>URGC01000082.1 GCA_900547255.1 uncultured Eubacterium sp.
CTGGGTCAGCCTTTGCTGTGTTGTTTCTGTTAAGTTCAACCTTAGCTCCATCAAGCAGGTTACCCCACTCAATTGACTGACCAATTGATAAAAGAACATTATCACACTTGATTGTCTTTAACTGTGCTTCATCATATGTTGGGTTAAATCTGCCATCTGCATCCTTAACGCTGACACATTTCTTGAATACAATGCCTGTAACCTTGCCATTCTCTGTAAGAATCTCTTTAGGTCCCCAGCCGTTCTCAATTACTATGCCATCTTCTAATGCCTCTGCAACCTCATCCTTGGCTGCTGGCATCTCTTCTCTTGACTCAAGGCAGAGAAGTGTAACACTTGATGAACCAGCACGTAATGCTGTTCCTGCAACGTCCATGGCAACATTACCACCACCGACAACTACTGTTGTGCCAGTAAGCTTTGCATCAGCTTCGTTCTTATTGCACTTCTTTAAGAAGTCAACACCTGTCATAACGCCATCAGCATCTTCTCCCGGAACTCCTGCAAGTCTTCCGCCCTGAGCACCGATTGCTACATAAAATGCCTTATATCCTTCATCTCTTAACTGCTGGATTGTTACATCTTTACCAACCTCAACACCACATTTGAACTCAACACCCATCTCCTTGAGAACTTCTATCTCTGCGGCGATGATGTCTTTTTCAAGTCTGTATGAAGGAATACCCATAACAAGCATTCCGCCTGGCTTGTCTGATTTTTCAAATACTGTGACAGGATAGCCTTTGCATCTTAAATAATACGCTGCTGACATACCTGCTGGACCTGCACCTATAACAGCAATTCTCTGTGGGAACTGCTTGCCCTCATGGTTCTCTGTCTTAGGCACATATCTCTTATCTGATTCTAACTCCTGCTTAGCTATGAACTTCTTAATCTCATCAATAGCTACTGGCGCATCTATTGTGCCTCTTGTACAGGCATCCTCACATCTTCTGTTACAGATTGCACCACAGACTGCTGGGAATGGATTTTCGTTCTTGATAAGCTTCAAGGCATCCATATATCTTCCCTCAAGTGCCATCTTAACATATCCCTGAACTGGCAGATGTGCCGGACAGGCTGTTTTACAAGGTGCTGTACCTGTATCATAACAATTAATCTTAGCGTGGTCTCTGTAGTCTGGATCCCACTTATCTGGTCCCCACTTCGCAGCATCTGGAAGCTGTGCCTGTGGATACTTTATAGGACCTTCCTTAGTACATAACTTCTGACCTAACTTAGCTGCACCTGTTGGACAAAATTCTGCACAACGTCCACATGCAACACACTTTTCTGGTGTAACATGCGCTCTGTACGCTGATCGGGAAAGGTTAGGTGTGTTGAATAACTGTGATGTTCTAAGCGCGTTACAGACACCCGGCGCACAGTTACATATAGCGAATATCTTATCTTCACCATCAATGTTAGTTATCTGGTGAACAAATCCATTCTCCTCTGAACGCTGTAATATCTCCATAACCTCATCATAGTCAATATAACGTCCCTTGCCTGTCTGTACGAGGTAATCAGCCATATCGCCAACACCGATACAAAGCTCGCCCTCAATCTCGTCTGTTCCTTCGCCTCTTAATCTCTGCTGTCTACGGCATGAACAGGCTCCGACTGCATATTTATCTTTGTACTTGTTAAGCCAGTGTGAAATATGCTCTACGCTTACTGATTCATTAATTGTATCTATCGCCTTCTCTACTGGAATTACGTGCATTCCGATTCCAGCTCCTCCCGGTGGCACCATAGGTGTAACCTTTTCAAGTGGAAGTCGTGACATATTCTCAAAGAAATCAGCAACTTTAGGATGAGCCTCAGCCTGCTCCTTATTCATAACGAAAAATTCTGCTGCGCCTGGAACGAACATTGGCAGTATGTACTGCTTGTGATGGTCTTCATTCTCCCAGTTGTACTCTATAATACCTATAACAGCCATCTCCTGAAGAAGCTTCTCAAGATGTTCAACTGACTTGCCAGTTTTCTTGGAAAGGCTTTCCACAGTCTCAGGAACTCTTACTTTCATCTTAAGAGCAACCTCTGCCATCTCATCTGTAAGTACTTCAGCTAATCCCCAATACTCAGGATCATCAACTGTCAGTTCTTTAAGTCCAAGATGGTAAGGAATTCTGTCAGTAATTTTCTTACCGAGTTCCAGAATAACTTTCCTTGGTTCTTCTGCCATATAGTCCTCCTTATGTTTTTGTTTATAAAAAGTTTCTTTTTTGTTTAGATTATAATATCTTTTCCCTTACATTTCAACCATTTTTGTAAAATTTTGTCAAATTATTGACATGCTTTAAAGCGATGAAGTACTGATTTATTTAAATTTGATGATACCAGGGTCAAAAGGTCAGAAAGCCGATGCAAGCTTGCTTGCAAGAGGTTTTTTGACCTTTTGACCCCTACATCATTTGATTTAAAGTATACATATATGATAAAATTAAGTAATTGTAATCGTGTTTAATGTAATATTATGATATTAGGGCAAAAGTTTTTGCCCATATGATTAACACTGAAAGGACGCCTGATATGATTCCAGAATTTTCTCTTGAATACATTGGCAGCACACCTTATCTTGTCCCATATGGTCAGGCTGTGTCTTGTGGAGCTAAAGCTGTTAAATTAAATCCCACTGGTGCAGTTATGTGGGAAAAGCTATGTGATGCCATATCCTCATGCTCTGGTGACATCTGTTTTAATCCGATGTCCGTGGATTTAAGAAATGTCTGGCTTGACCTATTGTATAATTATTTCGAGGCAGATAACGGCAACGATAAATCCATTATCGCTGATGATGCAGATGCATTTATACAGACATTGTGTAACAGCCATGTATTTAACACATTTATGTTTAACAACACTATCAACATTGACTCTGTGACTAAGCAGTTCAGCATCGCCGGACTTTCAATGTCATACAATGGCCCATCCAGAATGTATCCTGCGGATTTTGATTCATTTGCAATACCAGCTAATTCAAAATGTGACATAACTATCAGCGTGGCTGGCAGCCTTTCAAGGAACTATCCGCTTGAAGAGCTTGTCATAGAGACCCGCGATGTGTGCATTTTTAAGAAAGAGGACGGATATTTTATTCTATTTAACATTTTCAGCGTAATCAAGGAATGTGAATTATACAATGACGGAAGGGTCAATCTCTTCTATAATATTCCATCTCTCAAAGAAAGCGGCAAATGTATACATGGAGTTCTCAATGATATTGACTACACGACCGGGACTTATGAAGTTTTCCACGCAATCCGTTTTGCGTACCTTTTCTTTAACCAGAATCGTGGAATATATGCACTTCATTCTGCATCAATTCTATATAGAGACAGGTTGTGGCTTATAAGCGCGCCTTCCGGCACCGGCAAATCAACTCACGCTGGTATCTGGAACAAAGTATATGGCATTCCTGTTATAAATGGCGATTTAAACTGTATTGATATATCAAAACTGCCACTTATTGTTAAGGGAACACCTTGGTGCGGCACTTCCGGTATATATGACAACAAAACTTACAGACTTGGCGGTATTATTCTTATATCGCAGGGAAAAGAGAATATTGTTACTCCTGCCGACAGGATGGACAATATAATTCTCTCGGCTGCCAACAGATTAATCTCGCCTTCATGGACGAAAGATATGTTAAAAAGCAATATCAACGCAGCTAAGATTATCTGTGACAATGCGCTTATCTTTTCTTACTCATGCGACATGAGCGACAACGCGGCTGTTGTATGCAGGGAATATATAGACCATTACATGGATAATTTATAGATTAATATATGGAGTAAAATAACATGGACACTATCAAACATGCCATTGCAAGAATTAAAGAAGGACTTCTCAAAGAGATGTTAAGCAACACTCTCTGGATGTACTCATATGTCAAAAGATACTGGCTTGCCATAATCATCTATACGCTTATAGGAATGTCTGGCGTTGTTATGGGTGTTATCACAAGCTATATCTCTAAAGACCTTGTAGATATTATCACTGGCCACCAGACCGGCGAAGTAATCCTTACTTTCTGTATGATGATAGGGTTCGGCGTGGCTAACACGCTTGTATCCCAGATAAGCAGTTATGTTTCCAACTGGATTAATATACGTGTGGATAACGAAATCAAGGCTGAGATATACGATAAGATTCTTATAACCGACTGGGAAAGCCTTACAACTTACCACACAGGTGACCTGCTCACAAGATGGGGTTCGGATGCATCTAATATATCCGGCGGCGTTCTTAGCTGGCTTCCTAACATGCTTATATATCTTTTCCGGTTCATATCAGCTCTCGCAATTGTACTTGTAAATGACCCTACATTTGCAATATTTGCACTTCTTGGCGTACCAGTAAGCGCACTTATGTCACGTACACTCATGAGACGTATGGTTAACAATAATAAGCGCAGTGCAGCTCTTAGTGCCAAAACCTCTGGATTTAACCAGGAAGCATTTTCTAATATACAGACTGTCAAAGCATTTGACCTTGTAAAACTATATGGAAAGAGGCTTCGTGAGATTCAAAAGGAATATCTCGATATGAAGATGGAATTTAACAGAATGTCAATGCTCACATCCTTCATATTATCAACTGTCGGGCTGCTTGTATCTTATAGCTGTTACGGCTGGGGAATCTACCGTGTGTGGAGCGGTGTCATAAGCTACGGTACAATGACACTCTTCCTCTCAATGGCTGGACAGCTCACAGGTGCCATGAACTCACTTATATCGCTCGTTCCATCTGCCATAAGCATGTCCACTTCAATAACAAGACTTCGTGATATATTGGAGATGCCTAAAGAGGATTACTCAGATGATGATGCAGTTAAAGAACTGGCTGACAGCAGCAAAGACTGTGGTATTAATGTCGAAATAAACGATATGAGCTATACATACAAAACTGGAACCAATGTATTCTCACACGCATCTATCGAGGCTCATCCACATGAGATAATTGCTCTTGTAGGTCCATCTGGCGAGGGAAAAACTACCATGTTAAGAATTCTCCTCTCGCTTCTTACAGCAAATGAAGGACAATGCATTGTGTATGGCAGTGATAAGAATAAATCTGTTCACCTGTCACCATCTACAAGAAAGCTTTTCTCGTATGTGCCACAGGGAAACACAATGTTCTCAGGAACTATTGCGTATAATATGCGCACTGTCAAACCTGATGCCACAGATGAGGACATTATTGACGTTTTAAAGAAAGCCTGTGCATGGGAATTCGTAAGAGAGCTTCCAGACCAGATTAATACTGAGATTAAAGAGCGTGGCGGCGGATTTTCTGAAGGTCAGGCACAGCGTCTTGCAATAGCAAGGGCACTCCTGCGCAAATCGCCGATACTGCTTCTTGATGAAGCCACATCTGCTCTTGATGTAGCTACAGAACGTCAGATACTTAAAAATCTTATGCAGGACGATTATCCAAGAACCTGCATTGTTACAACACACCGTCCAACAGTTCTTAACATCTGTGACAGGGTATATGCCATAAAGGATAAGCAGTGTACTATTCTTACAGATGAAGAGATTACAAAGATGATTGATGAGTTTTAGAGTTGTATGACAAATGTGTTGATAAGCTAATCCTTTTCGGGATATGGGGCGAAAATAGCTGCCGCACGTAAATTGTGCGGCAGCTTTAATTGTGTCTTCTAATTAAATTATCAATCGTACTTACCCTGTACGTTAGTTGCATGATTACAACTCCATGTGACACCTGTGATAGCCAGAGCCTTAGTTGTTGCCTCATCAGCAGCCTTTGCCCATACCTTGAATGTTACGCTGTCTCCTGACCTATATCCGTTCGCATGTAAATCACGAGTTACAACAGCCTTATTACCAGAAAATGTACATGGAAATTCTGAATATGCATCTGTCAATGGAGCACTGAAGCTGATTACATAATTAACGCCTGTTGAGATATGCTCAACCTGTGAAGAATGAGTTGCTCTCATCTCAAATACGTTATGTGAACCATTCCAGTTCTGAACTGACGAACCGCCTACTGTCCAGCAGTCTCCTCCGCCAACTTCAGTTCCACTTGCCATATAGACATTCTCACTTGAATCTTCAACCATGCTTAAAACTGGTTTCTCATACTTAACCATAATATACATCCCCCTAATTACTAAATAAAATCCGTATATTAATCAAGCCTCAACAAAAGTTGTATATGCCATATTTTGTCGAATATATGACATATTTATAATACCAATATAATTACGTATAGTCAATTAATTTTACTTTTTTCTTACGCTTTTACGTTTTTTATATCTGTTTCTCATTCTTCTCCTGCGCTGGTTCACAAGATAAACTGCAATAAATATCACTATGATAAGGACAGCAACCGCAAGAATAATAACAAGCACGCCCATCCCTTTGCTATCACTGCCTATCCAGTCGCCTGAAGATGCATTATCTGTCCTGACAGCCGATGTGTCATCTGACAGTGATAATGACTCTTTAGTGCTCTTCTCCTGCTCTTCCTTAATTCGTTTTAAGTCAGATGCAAGCAGAGTATAGTTATCTGTATATTCATATCCACAACTATTACAAGTATATGTTGTATATCCGTATTCTGTGTCTGTACTCTCTGTTACTTTCTTTGAATATCTTTCGCCTGGTGCCTTATCAAGCGGTGTAATCGCATTATCACAGCTATCAGGGAGCAGATTCTTACTATAATCGTAAACCTCTCTTCTCTCAAATGACTCTGTACATCCATCGATTACAAGGCTTGTGCTTAACAGCTCTCCATAATAAGCCTTGCAGTATGCCCTTCTGTCGGTATTATCTTCAAAAAAGGAAATGAAACCATTGACATTACAATTAGTAATCTTACCAGAATATTTCTGGCCATATGGATAGAACATATACATTCCAGTAAGTCCGCCATTATGAACATAGCCATGGTCTGAATCATATCCGTACACTGTAACATTGCAGTTATCCATATCGATGTATCCCGTGGCATATGCACCGCCAAGGAACTGCTCATCTTTATCTTTTACATCATTATCAATACATACAAGTGTCATTGTAGAATCGGTATTGGTTATTGAACCTCTTCCATATCCTGCAATTCCTCCGACGCCAAACATCTTAGCTGTTGTTGCAAGCTGTAACTGACCTGATATTGTGCATCCATCGATAATGCCACCATCAAGAAATCCTGCAACTGAACCCAGAAATACAGGAACGTCAGATTCCAGAGATGCCTTTATATTGATAAGCTTGAGATTAGATATTGAAGCCCCCTCTCTTACAATACTAAACAAACCACCAAAATATGTATCGTATTTCTTATAATTGCCATCATATGACGTATCTGACTCCGAACCAGTCACGCTGTAGCTTAAATTCAGAATCGCATGTCCGTTGCCATCCAGCTTTCCGCTAAATGTAAATGGAACCCAGTTAACTCCTGACATATCAATATCAGCATCCAGCCTGTAGCTTCCTGCCGGATTATCCGCAATCTCCGCAAGTCCTTCCTTAGTAGTCACACTTACCACGCTATCCTCAGCATAAGCCACAATTCTACTATTAACCCCTGCATTGCCCAAACCGCAATATGCAAGCACACAAGCCAGCCCCACAGCCACCAACGCCACAAGCCTGACCATCGTCTTTTTACACGTTTTCATAACTCTTCCTCGCTTTATAACATTTGTAGCTATTCTATCACTTATACGCGTAAATTCCAATAAAAAACTGCATCTTAGGACGATGCTAGATATAATGCAGATTTCATTTGTTAAATGTAAATTTAGCAAATATCATTATGTGATACATACACAATTCCAAACGCCTCTGGTCCAATATGTGAACCAATTGTCGGTCCTATCTCTCTTATCTTAGGATTCTCAACCACAAATCCTGTCTTTTCAAGTGCTCTTATGAATCCTGCGACATTGCCTCTGTCATAACTGTAGAGATAATAAACCGGGTATCTCTCATCAGGCTTATCGGCATCCACAAGCTTTGCGACCTGCTTGATTGCATGTCTTATGCCGACCTGCTTGCCGCACAGCTCCACAGTTCCCTCTGATGTAAATGTGACAAGTGGCTTGATATTGGCAAGTGCCCCGATACTAGCCACGCCCTTAGAGATTCTTCCGCCTTTGTAAAGATATTCCAATGTATCAAGTCCTGCATATATTCTGATTTTCTTTTTCAACTCTTCAAGCTTATCAACAATCTCCTTCGCAGCAGTACCCTGGTCTCTTAAATTAACTGCTATATCTGTCAGTAGTCTCATTCCAAGAGTTGCGCTTCTGCTGTCAACAATATATATGTTATCATACTCAACCATATTTTTAGCCATCATGGCTGTCTGATATGTACCACTCAGTGCACTTGATACAAGAATTGCAATAACCGTATCTCCCGCATCCTTTGCCGCCTCAAATTTATCAAGAAACTCTGCTGGCGAAGGCTGTGCTGTCTTAGGTGTATCCTTGCTGTTCATAAGCTTATCATAGAACATTTCCTTTGTAATAGTTACACCATCAATATAATGCGCCTCTCCAAAGCTTACTGACATCGGAACACACTGTATGCCCCTTCTTTTAAGCTCCTCCATAGTATAATCCGCAGCCGAATCTGTTATTATCTGAATACTCATTAATTCTCCATTCTGACACAATATATCTGCCATATTTCTAATTTTTATTTTAAAACTATATCCTTTTACCTTACAAATGTCAACCTTTTGCATTTTAATCTTTACACTATGCGGTGATGTGGTCATATTTATTTTTAGTTTCAAAATGATTATATTTACCCATATTATGGAAAGAACTCATCATATCTGCTATTATATGCATATAAATGTATTAATGGCGTATCGATACTGCGCACCCGGGAGGACTTTAATCATGAACAAAGCCGAAGCTATGCATAACAATGATGATTACCCTATAGATATAGTAATTGCGTGGGTTGATGGAAGTGACCCTGAATGGAAAGCCTTAAAGGATTCCTATGATTCAGGTTTTGCTGATGCTGCCACTGATAACACAGTCCGCACTGACTCAGATGATTCAGACGAGAGATACCGTGACTGGGATATCCTCAAATATCTTTTCCGCGGAATTGAAAACTGCATGCCATGGGTAAGAACCATACACTTTGTATCGTGCGGCCAGATTCCTGTATGGCTTAATGTGAGCCACCCTAAGCTTCATCTTGTAAGCCACACAGACTATATTCCTTCACAGTACCTTCCGACCTTTAACTCTCATACGATAGAGCTTAATTTTCATAGAATTGAAGGGCTTTCTGAGCATTTTATATATTTTAATGACGATATGTTCATCACATCTCCTCTTGACAGACATGATTTCTTTATTGGCGGCAAGCCTGTTGACATGCTCGCATTACAGCCTGTCGTTGCCAATCCGCAAAATGAGGTGATGTCACACATATATCTTAACAATACTCTCGCTATTGCAAGACATTTTAACAAATATGATAATATGCACCAGTATCCTCATAATTATTTCAACATTCATTATCCGATAAGGAATTATGTATACAATAATCTTGAGCGTGTATTTCCACTCTACACGGGATTCTACACGGCGCACGGTGCATCACCTTTATGTATATCTACATATAAAGAAGTCTGGGAAAAGGAACATGACCTGCTAGATGCTACATGCAGCCACAGGTTCAGAGACAAAGAGGACGTATCGCAATACCTTTTAAGAGAATGGCAGAAACAGACAGACCAATTTGTATCTGTCAATATTGATAAGCTTCTTGGATATTACAATATCTCCAATGACAGCAAATCAATTGTGCGCGCTATTCTTTCCCGTTCCAAGAAAACTCTGTGCATTAATGACTCCAACACGCCAGTTGATTTCATGAGAATAAAGTCAGAACTCACGCAGGCTTTTGAGCAGGTATTTCCTGACAAATCACAATTTGAAGTTCTATAAAACAAATAAGCTGGACAGTCCACTAATCATGGGAGCTGTCCAGCTTCATTCATTATATCCGTAATTGTTAAATTATGTTTTAATTATTTATCTGTTCAAGCAACGCTTCATACATAAGCTCTGTAACAGGCATTGAAAGCCCCAGACGCTTACCTTCTTTTACAAGATATCCGCAGAATGTCTCAAGCTCTGTCTTTCTGCCAGCAACAACATCTCTTTGAAGTGAGCTTGTCGCATCATCCTTAAATTCATTATAGAATCTATCAACTATCGCCTGTGCATCTGCCTTTTCCACATTGACATTCTTTGCCTTCGCAACACTGTAAGCCTCCCATATAAGGTCTTCATGCTGCTTTGCCTTAACAGGGTCTGACCGTAACTGGCCTATATTGTTATTATATCTTGCTGTCTCGACATTATATGCCGCATTAAGAATATATTTTTTCCAGATTTCTCTCTCAATGTCCTTAGCCGCAACGCAATCTATCTTTGCAGCATCTAACAATGCTGCTGCTTTCTGTACATTTTCCCACTGCTCCTCTGATGGATTCTGGATTCCTATATACATATTGGCAAATGTGCCCTGCTGGACTATACTTCCGTCTTTATCAATAAATGATACTATATATATAAGTGAATCCATAACAACAGCACCTGTGATTCCCTCATCTTTTAAGAACTGTCTTGTTCTGTCTCCCGGATCAACACCATTCATAACAGGCACTATAACCGTTCCCTCTTTAACACAGTTTTTGAGGTCTTTGCAAACACTCTCAAGCGAATAATTCTTTACACATATAAATATATAATCCATAGGTTCAAGCTCTAATGAACTTGCAACAACCTTTACAGGCTTTATAACATGCTCTCCTCTGTATTCTGAATGAAGCACAAGACCTTCTTTTTCAAGAAGCTCCTTTCTTGCACCTCTTGCAACTAATGTTACATCGTCATATTCTTCGGCAAGCAATGCTCCAACATATCCGCCGATTCCACCAATTCCTATAACTGCTATTTTCTTATTCATTGTATATTACTTCCTTTGCTATTATTTACAGTGCTGTGATAAGGTATGTATACACTGGCAGTGTTATTATGCTTAAAAGTGTTGTGAATACCACTGCTCCTGCCGCAAGCTCCTCATCATTATTTTATTGTAACCTCTTAATGTACATGAATTATATAATGATGTTGGGGTCAAAAAGTATTTTGACCCCTTTGATACCAGATTGCTACGTGCTTTGCACTCTCACAATCCT
>URGC01000083.1 GCA_900547255.1 uncultured Eubacterium sp.
AGAAAGAGAGAGGGGTATTTCTAGGATGAGAAGTTTACTTAAATTTATAACATGCGGAAGTGTAGATGATGGTAAATCAACACTTATTGGTCATATCTTATATGATGCAAAACTTTTATATGCAGATCAGGAAAAGGCACTGGAGCTTGACAGTAAAGTCGGAAGCCGTGGTGGTGCTATAGACTATTCTCTTCTTCTTGATGGACTTATGGCAGAGAGAGAGCAAGGAATAACAATTGATGTTGCCTACAGATATTTCACAACAGACAACAGAAGCTTTATCGTTGCTGATACACCAGGTCATGAGGAATATACAAGAAATATGGCGGTTGGAGCTTCATTCGCTGACCTTGCAATTATTCTTGTAGATGCTAAGCAGGGAGTTCTTGTGCAGACAAGAAGACATGCAAGAATATGTTCTCTTATGGGTATCAAGTATTTTGTATTTGCTGTTAACAAGATGGATCTTGTTGGATATGATGAGAAGAGATTCAATGAAATCAAAGCACAGATTGATGAGCTTACAGAGGAGTTAAAGCTTGAAAGCGTAGTTATTATTCCAGTCTCTGCTACAGAGGGTGACAACGTAACTAAGAAGTCTGAGAATATTCCTTGGTATCATGGAGAGGCAATTCTTCCATACCTTGAAAAAGTGGATGTGACAGAGAAGAAGCAGGAGGAAGGCTTCTACATGCCAGTTCAGCGAGTTTGCCGTCCAGACCATACATTCAGAGGATTTCAGGGTCAGATTGAGTCAGGTATTGTTAAGGTTGGAGATGAGATTATAACTCTTCCAAGCAACGAGCATGCACATGTTAAGAGTATTCTTGTAGGTGACAAGGATTCTAAGGAAGCATTCATGGGACAGCCTGTTACAATCCAGCTTGATAAGGAAGTGGATGTATCAAGAGGATGTGTACTTGCATCAGGAACACACCTGCCATTGAGCAAATCATTCACAGCAACAATTCTTTGGATGGATGATACAGAGCTTACAGAGGGTAAGGATTACCTTGTTAAGATTGGTACTAAGCAGATACCGGGAATTCTTAAGAATATCCAGTATAAGATTGATGTTAATACAGGAGAGTTTATTCCAGCATCTACTCTTAAGAAGAATGAGATTGCACTCTGTGATATATCACTTCAGGAGGCAATTGTGCTCGATGAATTCACTAAGCATAAGACTTTAGGTGAACTTATCCTTATAGACAGAGTTACCAACATGACATCTGCATGTGGTGTTATAGCTAATTCATCAGTTGATGACCACAAGGATTTAAAGGCTGCATTCGTATACGAGAACCTCAAGGCTAACGGAGATATTTTCGAGGAGTTCTATTACAACCTCGACAGCATGACTATCAATAAGGTACGTCCAAGTGGCAAGACTTATACAGTTGGTGATGCAATACCAGTTAAGGGAGAGAGCTTTAATTATCCTGACAACTTTGATATTGTTGTCCTTCGTGATAAGGTTGCTGTTAAGATTCGTGATGCTAAGGTCGCAGACATCTATAAGCTTGATGACTTTAAGTATGATGGCGTTCCAGTAATCAACGGACGTGGATTCGGTGTTAAGATTGCATCAGATGATGATGCCAAGAATTTCATCAAGGAATTATATGCAGCAGGAGATTCTGTTGGAAGTGATTTCTTTAATAAATGGGTTGAGTTCGGAAAGTATAGAAATATTGTATTTAAGGATGAAATCTGGAACTAAATAGGTATGTGGGGGGAAAACTCCCCATCTCTGTGAGCTGGTCAGGCTGCAAGCCTGCCACTTACCAGTAAAAATTGCTGGTCCTTTGTACCTAGTGTCTCTAAGGGCAGCACGACAAAGCTGATTAAAGCCGACTTGCTAAAAACGCACTTTGTTTGAACGTTTAGCAGTCGGCTTAGCTTTTGTCTAACACTGCCCTAAGAGACACACGGTAGTCGTCATGCGAATTTTTATAGATAAGTGGCAGGCTTGCAGCCTGACCAGCTCACAGAGATGGAGAGTTTTCGCATATACCGGTGGCGGAAGAGAGATGACGCGCGTTGACATAGTGGTTATTTATGTAATGGCGTGTGTTATGTTGGCGGTTAGGTTAATACGTAGTAGGTTTTGTTTTCTTCGTCTTTGAAAGTTTTGATGGTTGTGTCGAAGACATCTTCTAGGACATGGCTTTCAAGGCAGGCGGCGGAGGTGCCATCAAATTCTATCTGGGAGTTGTTCATTACTACGATTTTATCGGAGATTTCAAGGGCTTTGGATAGGTCGTGGAGGACAAGGATTATTGTTTTACCTTGTTCTTTAAGACGCAATATAAGGTTATAAAATTCGCGCTGGCCTTTGATATCAAGATAGGTGGTTGGCTCATCAAGACATATAGTGTCACAGTCCTGGGCAAGAAGCATGGCGAAGAATACGCGCTGCCTTATGCCGCCAGAGAGCGTGTCAACGTATTGGGTGGCGTATTGGCTTATGTTAGTAAATTCCATGGCTTTATCAACGATATCTATGTCTTTCTGACTCTTTTTGCGGGCAAATCCAAGGTGAGGAAACCTGCCGTGTTCAACAAGGGTTTTGACGGGCAATGCAGGGATTATATGCCTTATTTGTGGAAGGTATGCAATGTGGCATGCCCTTTCTTTGGAAGACATCGCTGATATATCTGTACCGTCAAGTAAAATGCTTCCGTTTTTTACATCAGAAGATGCAACAAGGCTTGATATAAGAGTTGTCTTGCCACAGCCATTAGGACCTACGATAGTTGTTATCATGCCAGTAGGTATATCAAGAGAAAGATTATCTATTATTAGTTCTTTGTTATATGCGATTGATACATTTTTAAAACTAAGCATTGACTCTTCGACCTCCTTTTTTCTTGAGAAGCAGATACAGGAAGAATGGACCGCCTATAAATGACATAATTATTCCGGCTGGAAGTTCATATGGGGCGAAAAGGATTCTGCCTATAAGGTCGCATATGGTTACAAATATTGCGCCGAGAAGCGCACAGCATGGAAGCAGAAGTCTTGCATCATTGCCAAACATTTTGCGCGCAATATGGGGAACAATTAAACCTACGAAGCTTAAAAGCCCGGCGTAGCTTACCACGCAGCCTGCAAGAAGGCTCGAAACACATAGAAGTATGAAACGTGTACATGTTACATTGAGTCCGAGCGAACGCGCTATATCATCACCTAATGACAATACATTCATGTGCTTTGAGAATATGAAGGATACGATAACACCGGCAATAATTCCAATGGCAGGAAGTGCGATTGATTTAAATGTTATGCCAGACAGTGTTCCTATCATAAATGTTGTTATGTTGATTGTTATATCTGTATCAAGAAGCTTTATTGTATTGATTCCTGCTGAAAGGAATGATGATACAGTTATACCGGCAAGTATGATAGTTGTTCTTGAGCTGTCACCAATGTTAGCGAGGAAAAATATAATAAGCGTGGTGATTAATGCGCCTGCAAATGCAAATAAAGGCGAATAGCTGCAGCTTCCGTTAAATATAAACATTCCAATCATGACAGCAAAGCCGGCACCGGAATTAACACCGATTGTATTAGGACTGGCGAGGGAATTGTTCATTACAGACTGGAGAATTGCACCGGCACAGGCAAGTCCCATTCCAGCGAGGACGGCTCCTGCGGCTCGTGGCATTCTTACATTATATATAAGAAGCGATGTGACATCATTGGTTGGCTTATGTGTGAGTGCGTATATTATATCAGATGCCTTTAACGCTACACTGCCAAGCATTATGCTGATTAATACAGATACAGCAAGCAGGACTGTTAGAATAGCGATGTAAAGGATATGTCTTTTTCTTTGGGTCATCGTTGCTTCCTTTCTAATTTTCATATTTTCATATTTTATCATAAAAGTTACAATAAGTGTATTGACAAATATTGAAAAGAGAGTAAAATCTAAATTACCGTAATTCATATTAACTTGATAGGAATAATATTAATAACCGAGGAGGACGCTATGGCAAGCATAGATTATGCAGCATTAAAGAAAGGCGGATTCATGAGACAGAAGCAGAAGGGCTTTTTCTCACTTCGTCTTCAGGTAGTTGGTGGCAACCTTACAGCCGAGAATATTAAGAAGGTTGCAGAGGTTGCAGAAAAATATGGTAAAGGATATATCCACATGACATCACGTCAGGGCATTGAGATTCCATTCATTAATTTCCAGGATGTTGAGGAAGTCAGAGAAGAACTTGCCAAGGGCGGTGTTAAGCCTGGTGTATGTGGACCTAGAGTTAGAACAATCACAGCCTGTCAGGGCAGTGAGATATGTCCTAGTGGATGTATTGATACATATAATCTGGCAGTTAAGCTTGATGAGAGATATTTCGGAAGAGAACTTCCTCATAAGTTTAAATTTGGTGTTACAGGATGTCAGAACAACTGTCTTAAGGCAGAAGAGAATGATGTCGGTATCAAAGGCGGCATGAATGTATCATGGGTTGCCGATAAGTGTATTAACTGTGGAGTATGTGAGAAGGCATGCCGTGAGGGAGCTATTACATGTACAGGAACAGAAGTGCTTATTGACTATGATAAATGTACTAACTGTGGAAGATGCGTTAAGGCATGTCCAACAGATGCATGGGAAGGCGAGAGCGGATATCTTGTATCATTTGGTGGTACATTTGGTAATCATGTATACAAGGGAGAACAGATACTTCCTTTAATTAAAGATGAGGAGACTTTATTCAGAGTTACAGATGCAGCTATTAAATTCTTTGAGGATTATGCTAAGTCTGGCGAGAGATTCAGAACTCTTCTTCAGAGAGTCGGAGAGGATGAATTCAGACAGAGAATTAAAGCCGCCTATGATGGAGGAGACAATGGCGAAGAGAGTGAGTAAAGATGAATTTGAGAGTGAAGTACTAAAGAGCAGTTTACCTGTTTTAGTAGATTTCTATTCAGATAGTTGTGTTCCATGCAAAAGATTATCACCTGTAGTAGGAGATATCGAGGATGATAATGAAGGCAAGCTTAATGTATTTAAGGTAAATATCAATTTTGATTCAGAGATTGCAGAGAAATATAATGTCATGTCAGTTCCAACACTTGTTGTATTCAATGGTGGAAAGGAACTTGCCAGAAGAACTGGCGCAGATAAGAAGGATGTAATCCAGTCATGGATTACAGAGACACTTGCTTAGTTAATTAAATATTTTAATATAAAGGAGAAAGAGGTTTAGTTATGAAGATTACAGTTTCAGGCGAAAAGAAAGAAGTAAAAGATGGACTTACTCTTCCAGAACTTATTGAACTGGAGAATGTTGAGACACCAGAGTATGTAACAGTATCTATCAATGAGGAATTCGTTGAGAGCGATGCTAAGGCTACAACAGTTTTAAAAGATGGCGATAATGTAGAATTTCTTTATTTCATGGGAGGTGGAAGCGTTGGCATTAACTGATGAGCAGATCGAAAGATATTCGAGACATATTATTTTAAAAGAAGTAGGAGCTAAGGGCCAGAAGAAGCTTCTTAATGCTAAGGTTCTTATTATAGGTGCAGGTGGACTTGGTGCTCCAGCAGCTATGTACTTAGCAGCAGCAGGTGTTGGTACAATCGGTATTGTTGATGCTGATGAGGTTGACCTTAGTAACTTACAGAGACAGATTATTCACCAGACAGCAGATGTCGGTAAAGCTAAAGTTAAATCAGCAAAAGAGACAATGAATGCAATGAACCCAGATGTAACAGTTAATACATACAGAGAGTTCGTTACAAGCGAGAATATCATGGATCTTATTAAGGATTATGATTTCATTATTGATGGAACAGATAATTTCCCAGCTAAATTCCTTATCAATGATGCCTGCGTTATGGCTAAGAAGCCATTTTCACATGCTGGTATCATAAGATTCAAGGGTCAGCTCATGACTTATGTTCCAGGAGAAGGACCATGCTACAGATGTGTATTCAAGAATCCACCACCAAAGGATGCAGTACCTACTTGTAAGCAGGCTGGTGTTATTGGAGCTATGGGTGGAGTTATCGGAAGCCTTCAGGCTATGGAAGCTATCAAATATATACTTGGTGTTGGTAAGCTTCTCACAGGATATCTTCTCACATATGATGCAATCGAGCAGGAGTTCCATAAGATTAAACTTCCTAGCAAGACAGATGGCTGTGCCGTATGTGGTACACATCCAACAATAACAGAGCTTATAGATTATGAGCAGGTTGAGTGTACTGAAAAGATGTAATTAATTATAATAAAACTGCCCGCATTGACCATAAAGGTTTTATGCGGGCAGTTTTTGATTTTATTGATTATCAAAAATATAATAAAAATCAGGATTAAAGCTCAAAAATTATCGAGATACTTCATTTCCTTTAGATGCAAATGCAAGCTTGTTAACTTCATCAACAGATACAAGGTTGAAATCACCTGATACTGTGTGCTTGAGGCAGCTTGCTGCATTAGAGAATTCAACAGCCTTCTGTGGCTCGAAATGATTGATAAGGCTGTATATGATACCAGCACAATAAGCGTCACCGGCACCGATATAATCAAGGATATTCATGTAATATTCCTGACTGTAATATGCCTTTCCTTCTGTATAAATCATTGACTGAAGCTTGAATGTTGTGATTGAAGTCTCGGTTCTCCATACAGAGGCAACCATCTTGAATGGGAACATCTTAGTAAGCTCTTTAGCGATATAAGCGTTTTTCTCTTCAGAAGAGTTAGAAGCATCCATTCCGAATATTCCTACTGCATCATCCTCATTGGCAATACAGATATCAACGTATTTGCAGACCTCACTCATAACCTTGTAAGCTTTTTCACTGCTCCAGAGTTTGCTTCTGTAGTTAAGGTCACAGCTTACAGTCAAGCCTTTCTCTTTAGCTTTCTTGCAGGCTTCAATAGTAATCTCAGCCATATTGTCGCTTATAGCAGGTGTGATGCCTGAAAAGTGGAACCATGTTGCATCTGCAAATATTTCATCCCAGTTAAATTCATCCTTCTCAGCAAGGGCAAATGCAGAGCCTTTTCTATTATATATAACATTAGTAGGTCTCTGGCTTGTCTTTTTCTCAAGGAAATAGATACCTATCTGGTCTCCGCCACGTACAATGTGTTCAATTCCAACACCATATTCACGTAAAGCATTGACAGCACTCTGACCTATAGTGTGTGCTGGGAGCTTAGTAACGTAACTGGTATCTACACCAAAGTTAGAAAGAGATACAGCAGTGTTAGCCTCACCTCCGCCATATACTGCTTCATAAGAATGTGCCTGAGTAAATCTTTCGTTGTTTTCAGGCGATAATCTAAGCATTAGTTCACCAAATGTTATAATTTTATCCTTCATTTTTCCATTCTCCTAAGTTATCTTTAAAAGTCTGAAATAGATTTTAACACATTTTAACACCGAATTCATCAGTATTTGTTAAATTTTTACTGACTTTTACTTTATTAATCAAATATTTGCACTAACATCGGGATATAATAAACATTTTTAGTATAGATGTGGAATTTATGAAACAAATGATATAGAATGATGTTGGCAGATTGATTCAAGTACAATTCTGCGGAATGGAGAGATTATGTATAACGAATTGACACCTGATGACATTAAGAAAATGGAAGAAGAGATTGAATACAGAGTGCATGTTGTCCGTAAAGAGGCACTTGAGGATGTTAAGACAGCCAGGGCACATGGCGATCTTAGTGAGAATTTTGAATATCAGGCAGCTAAGCGGGAGAAGAACAGGAATGAAAGCCGTATAAGATATTTACAGAGAATGATTAAAACGGCAACTGTAATATCGGATAAATCTGCGGATGATGAGGCAGGAATTAACAATCGTGTAGAGATATTCTATGAAGATGATGAAACGATAGAGACAATTAAGCTTGTCACAACTGTCAGAGGAGATTCACTTGAAGGGCTTATAAGCATAGAGTCGCCATTAGGCAAGGCGATACTTGGACATAAGGTTGGCGACAGGGTTTTAGTCGAGGTTAATGAGTCAGTAAAATATTATATAGTGATTAAATCAATTGATAAGACAGCCGGCTCAGATGATGAGATTCAGCCATACTAGATATTTTAATTGTGATATTTTTATATTGACACAAGCATATACTAATGGTATTATAATATTGAGAATAATAAGAAAGGAGGAAGAGCGCATGACAGATAGAGAGATTCTACTGAGTTTGTATAATGATATGCATGAGGTGAAGGACTGCATGACGAGTCTTGAGAATCGAGTGGCAAATCTGGAAAGCAGCATGACTATTCTTAAGAATGATGTGACAGGACTTAAGAATGATGTGACAGGACTTAAGAATGATGTGTCAGGACTTAAGAATGATGTATCAGGACTTAAGAAGGATGTGTCAGACCTCAAGAATGATGTGTCAGGTCTCAAGAATGATGTATCAGGTCTCAAGAAGGATGTGACAGGTCTCAAGAATGATGTATCAGGTCTCAAGAAGGATGTGACAGGACTTAAGAAGGATGTGACAAACATCAAGATGACTCTTGAGAATGAGACTAATCGTAATATACGCATTATTGCAGAGGGACACAGTGATTTAAGCCGCAAGTTTGATGAGGCATTAAAGCATGAACAGCAGTATCATGAGGAAAGAGAGCTGCTTATAGTCAGGGTTAATTCAATAGAGAATGATGTACGAAAGATTAAAGAAAAGGTTGCTATATAGGGATTACATAGATGTAAGTCAGTACGCTATATGATTATCTGGTGGAGAGGAGATATTAATGGCTCTGGACCAGATTCAATATGCCGCAGTTAGACATTTTAATGGGCCAGCTATGATTTTGGCAGGACCGGGAAGCGGCAAGACTACAGTTATAACACATAGGATATGGAGTCTTATCAAAGACAGAGACGTTTGTCAGGATAAGATTTTAGTCATAACATTTACCAAGATGGCGGCTGTTGAGATGAAGAACCGATTTTTAAAGATGGGAAATCTATCATCAACGGGAGTGAATTTTGGTACATTTCACGCAGTATTTTTTATGATTCTTAAGAATGTCTATGGCTTTAAAGCTACGGACATTGTCAAAGTGTCACAACAATGGAAGTTTATTAAGACACAGTTTTCGCTTTATAACGTAGAGGTACGTGATGAGAATAATACAATTGGAGACATTATATCAGAGATAGGCAAGGTTAAATCATTAGATGACGATGCGAGAGCAGGATATATTCCTAAGAGCTGTGAATATAAGCTGTTCTTTAATATATTTGATGAATATGACAGATGGCTTAAATCATCGCATATGGTTGATTTTGAAGATATGATGATTAAGACCTATGAGCTTTTTAGCCGTGATAAAGATGAGCTGAAAAAGTGGCAGGACAGGTTTGAATATATATTGATAGATGAATTTCAGGATGCATCGCCAATGCAGTTTAAGATTGTAAAGATGCTTGCCGAAGGACATAATAATATATTCGTGGTTGGAGATGATGACCAGAGTATATATGGATTCAGAGGAGCTGCACCGGCGGTTATGCAGGAGTTTAAGAACTCGTATGAAGATATATCGGTTTATACACTCAATGTCAATTACAGGTCTAACGAGGCAGTTGTAGAGTCGGCAACAAAGCTTATTAATACCAATAAAGACAGATTTTATAAGGATTTAAAGGCTTTTCATGACAGAGGATATGAGGTCAAAAAGCTGGAATTTGATACAATTGGTGAAGAAAATTCATATGTGGCGCATATTGCACATGATGGAATCATGACAGCAATACTTACAAGAACTAATAGCGGCGCATATGATATTAAAAGATACCTTGAACATGATGGGATTGGTGTTGATATCAAGGCTTCTGCTAAAGAAGATAAGCTGTTTTCACATTGGATTGCACTTGATATAGCAGCGTATATAAGAATTGCCTGTGGAAGTAAAAGAAGAGCAGATTATGTGAGAATAATCAATAAACCAGTACGTTTTATAAGCCGTGAATTTTTCATATCTGAGTTTGTTGATACAGATGTGATTCTTATGAGGATGAAGCAGGGCAGACAGACAAAGCTTCAGGATAATCTGTTGAAATTAATAACCGATATGCGCATATTAAAGAGTATGACACCATATGCAGGCATCAATTATATAAGAAAGAAGATTGGATATGATGCATATATATCAGAATATTCGCGTGAACAGGGAGAATGCAGGGAAAACTTTATAAAGCTGTTAGACAGGCTGCAGGAGTCAGCGGCAGGATATGATTCATATGATGAATGGCTTGAACTCTATAATTCTGATAATGAGTTAAAAGCAGCAGATAGCAGTGTACAATCAAAACATCTGGATAAGCAGCACAATAACGTGACGATATGCACAATGCATAGTTCAAAAGGACTTGAATACGACAGAGTAATAATAATAGATGCCAATGAGGGGATTATGCCATATAATAAGGCGGTGACCAAGGCTGATATTGAGGAGGAGCGCAGGCTGTTCTATGTTGCAATGACAAGGGCAAAAGAACAGCTTATCATATGTTCAGTCCGTGAACGCTATAATAAGTGCCTTTTGCCCTCAAGATTCCTTAAAGAATTCTGAATTGCTGTAATTTAGAATTGAAAAAGCATATCAATTAAAAAGTCAGGCTGATTGCTACAGTCTGTTTATTCTTCCTCATCTTCCTGCTGATAGAGTTCTTCATATTCCATAGCATCAAGTTCTTCGTCAAATGCTTCAGAAACTATCTCATATTCTTCATCAGAGTCAATGTTTTCTAATACAGGCTCATTATCCTTAGTCTGTGAGTATCTGTATAGATAAACTTCATCATTGTCTGCTGCTTCACCTTCAAGTGGTAAGAGTGCTATGTAATTGTTATTGCCGGCTGGGAATATGCGGATAATAGCACATTCGCACTCAGTTCCATCATCAAGTGAGAGTGTTACAGTTGAGTATTCATTAGAATTGTTATCAATGTTAATGTCTTCAGACATAATAAACTCCGTTCCTGTACTGTAATAGTACAATGTTATAATGATGTTGGGGTCAAAAGGTATTTTGACCCCTTTGATACCAGATTGCTACGTG
>URGC01000084.1 GCA_900547255.1 uncultured Eubacterium sp.
GTATTTTGCCCCTTTGCTACCAGATTGCTACGTGCTTTGCACTCTCACAATCCACCAAAAAGCTTCCTGTGCGTGCTGGCAATTACTACTGCCATCACACAGGAAGCTTTTTATATAACTACTTCACCTTCTCAGAACCCTCAATCGCCTCAATTATGTTATTCTCAATCTTTGATGAGATTTCACACAGCGTATTAAGCTCCTCCTCTGTAATTCCCTTGCAGAACACATCATCTGTCATATTGAATATCTCGATAGCCTTATCTGCCATCTTCTCGCCATCTGGTGTCAGCGATATGTTCCATGAGCGCCTGCTCTCAGGGTTGCTCTCTCTTTTGATAAGCCCTGCCTGTTCAAGCCTGTCAAGAGTTCTTGACATAGTAGCCACATCAAGAATACATATATCAGCAAGCTCCTTCTGCGTCATAACTCCCCTTTCACGCAGTTCCTTTAATATTCGTGGCTGTCCCTGACCTACGGTAAGACCTATATCCATTATATATGGTCTTACAAGCCTGCGTCTTAATAGTTCAACCCTGAAAAAAGCATTTCTTACATCCTCACGTTCCATAATTAATCCCCTTCTTATTGCAATTCAAACTGACCTGTATAGAGCTGGTAATACCTGCCCTTCATGTCAAGCAGCTCCTCATGGCTTCCACGCTCTATTATATTGCCCTTCTCAAGCACCATGATAGCCTTGGAATTCCTTACTGTTGAAAGTCTGTGTGCAATTACGAATACTGTCCTGTTCTCCATAATGGCATCCATTCCCTTCTCAATAAGCCTCTCCGTTCTTGTATCTACTGAGCTTGTAGCCTCATCAAGAATAAGAACCGGTGGCTTGGCAACTGCCGCTCTCGCTATAGCAAGAAGCTGTCTCTGTCCCTGCGAAAGATTGCTTCCATCGCCATATAACATAGTGTCATATCCATCTGGTAACATTCGTATAAATGTATCCGCATTCGCTATCACAGCGGCTTCACGAATCTGCTCATCTGTCGCCGACAGGTTGCCATATCTGATATTATCCGCTATCGTTCCAGTAAACAGATGCGTATCCTGAATAACCATAGCCATAGACCTTCTTAGGTCATCCTTTTTAATATCTGTGATATTAATTCCGTCATATGTAATTGTTCCCGATTGAATCTCGTAAAATCTGTTAATCAGATTGACAATAGTAGTCTTTCCTGCGCCAGTTGAACCTACAAATGCTATCTTCTGTCCCGGTTTTGCATACAATGACACTTTATTCAGGACATTTTTCTCAGGTGTGTATCCAAAATCAACATCATTGAATCTCACATCACCTTTAAGCTCAACATAATTAAAGCCTCCGTCAACAGGAACCTTCCATGCATATATTCCAGTATTCTCACTGCACTCACTAAAACTTCCGTCTGCATTTTTACTCACATTACAAAGTGTTACACGTCCCTCATCAATCTCTGGCTCTTCATCCATCATCTCAAATATACGCTCAGCACCTGACAGTGCAGATAACAGGAAATTAAGCTGCTGTGTGAACTGGTTAAGCGGCATTGCGCTCTGTCTTACATACACAAGGTAAGCTGACAGGCTTCCTAAGTCAAACAGCCCCTTAACAGTCATTATTCCACCTACACACGCTGACACTGCATAATTAAAGTATGACAGACTTACAATTGTTGGAATCATTCTGCCGGCATAGGCAAGAGCATCCGTTGACTCCCTGCGGTAATTCTCATTTAACTCACAGAACTGTTCATAGTTAACCTTTTCATGGTTGAAAACCTTGCATACCTTCTGACCTTCTGTCATCTCCTGCACAAAGCCATTAATCCTGCCAAGCTCTGCCTGCTGTCTCGTAAAATATTTCTTGCTTCTCTTAGTATTCATCTTGATAAATATAAACATGAGAATAAGGAACACTATAACAATAAGTGACAGCTTCACACTCAGCACCATCATCATTACAACTGTTCCGACAAGTGTTATGAAGCTCTGTATTATCATTGCAAAGCTGTTATTCATGGCTTCCTGCAAAGTATCGACATCATTCGTAAAGCGGCTCATAAGCTCGCCATGTGTATTAGTATCAAAATATTTCAATGGAAGCTTCTGGACATGCTCGAACAAGTCACTTCGTATCTCTTTAACAACCTTCTGTGATGTCTTGACCATAAGCCTGTTGTACAGAAGTGTCGCTGTCGCACCACACGCATACATAACCGCCATCGCCATAACCGCCTTCACAAGCCCAGCCATATCTCCCGGCATAATGAATCTGTTAATCACTGGCTTTAAAAGGTATGTTCCTGTTATTCCAGCCATCGCACTTATAAATACAAGCACAGCAACCAAAGCAAATGCCCATTTGTGATGCCCCAGATATGTCATAAGATGTCTGACAGTCTTTTTCGCATCTTTAGGTCTTTTATATCCAACATATTTTGCCATTACAAATCAGCTCCTTCCTTCTGTGATTCATATATCTCCTGATATATCTTATTGCCAGCAAGAAGGCTCTCATGTGTGCCTATCGCATTAATCTTACCATTGTCAAGAATTATAATCTGGTCAGCATGTCTTACTGACGATATTCTCTGCGCTATGATTATCTTAGTCATATCTGGCAGCTTTTCGGCAAGTCCCTGTCTTATCTTAGCTTCCGTTGCAGTATCAACTGCACTTGTTGAATCATCAAGAATAAGAATCTTAGGCTTTTTAAGAATTGCCCTGGCTATACATATTCTCTGCTTCTGTCCACCAGATACATTGACACCGCCCTGTCCCATCTCTGTCTCATATCCGTTATCAAGACGGTCTATAAATTCATCGACACACGCTATATGACATGCCTGTTCAATCTCTTCCATTGATGCATTTTCATCACCCCATCTAAGGTTAGATAAAAGCGTACCCGAAAACAATGTATTCTTCTGAAGTACCATAGCAACCGAGTCTCTTAGATGCTCCAGCGTATATTCAGACACTTTTCTTCCATCAATCTTAATTGTTCCACGGCTCGCATCATACAGCCTTGGAATAAGCTGTACAAGCGAGGTCTTTGCAGAACCAGTCTGACCTATAATTCCTACCGTCTGCCCCGGTTCTATATGAAATGTTATATCCTCAAGCACATACTCTTTTGCATCTGGTCTATATTTAAACCACACATGGTCAAATTCAACCTCGCCGCGCTCAACTAATACCCCACTGGCATTGTCGTCTGTCATATCAACCTTTTCATCTATTACTTCCATTATTCTCGCGCCAGATGCAAGAGAACGCGTCATAAGAAGGAATACATTAGACATCATCATAAGAGAATTAAGTATTACAAGGACATAGCTTAAAAAGCTCGTGAGCTGTCCAATCATAAGCTCGCCCTGATTAACCAGATAACCTCCATATAAAAGAAGGCAGATTATTGTACTATACATGACATACTGCATAGCTGGCATGTTAAGCACTGCTGTCTTAAATGCTTTCTCTGACTGGTTCTTTAACTCGCTGTTGACCTCATCAAATCTTGCGATCTCATAATCGCCCCTGACATACGCCTTTACAACTCTTATAGCTGTAAGATTTTCCTGAATTGTCCTGTTAACCATATCAATTGCGTACTGCATTTTTGAGTACAGCGGTCTTATATTAATGATTATCACTATAAGAAGACACGCAAGTACTGGCAGTGCCACAAGGAACACTAATGCAAGTCTGGCATTAATAGAAAACACAATTGACGTTGCCGCAATAAGCATAACTGGACTTCTTCCAAAAGGTCTCATGCCACTTGATATGGCATTCTGTATATTCGTTATATCACTTGTAAGCCTTGTCACAAGTGATGAAGTCCTGAAATGGTCCATATTCATAAATGAATATGACTGCAATTTGCTGTACTGGGTCTCCCTCAGATTAGCTCCAAGTCCCTGACCTGCTAACGCTGAAAATCTTGCACTTCCGATTCCGAATATCAGCGCAAGCACAGCACATAAAGCCATCAACAGCCCTCTCTTGATAATATACGTCTCATCGCCCTGTGCGACACCGACATCAATAAGGTCTGACATTATCATAGGCACAAGAAGTTCCAGAACAACTTCTATTCCTATACACAAGAGTGCCAGATACGCATATTTCCTGTACTGCTTCATATAAGAAAAGATTCTTCGTAACATCTATGCTCCTCCGTTATAATTTAGAATTTTATATTCCATATGCCCTATATACAGCCATATACAGGATATAACAGCCTGATATGCCAATACAATAGTTGCATATGCAATTATTGTATATCTCATATTTTAAAAGTCAAGCATGTTATTGTAATTTAGAATAATTTTTTAGTCAACGATGTATCTGGCATTATCATTTAATTGTTAATTGGTTATTTTTATATAGCCAGCTTTATTGTAGAGTATCATCAACACGTGTGAATACAACATGAATGGAGATTAAATATATGTCATCAAGATATGAATTAAACAAAGAACTTGCACAGATGTTAAAGGGTGGTGTCATCATGGATGTAACAACACCAGAACAGGCTAAGATTGCAGAAGCTGCTGGAGCATGCGCTGTAATGGCACTTGAGAGAATCCCAGCCGACATAAGAGCTGCCGGTGGTGTATCACGTATGAGTGACCCTAAGATGATTAAGGGAATTCAGGATGCTGTAACTATTCCAGTTATGGCAAAATGCAGAATCGGACATTTTGCAGAGGCACAGATTCTTGAAGCTATAGAGATAGACTACATTGACGAGAGCGAAGTTCTTTCTCCTGCTGATGATGTATACCATATCGACAAGCATCAGTTCAAAGTTCCATTTGTATGTGGAGCCAAGGACCTTGGCGAAGCTTTAAGACGTATCGCTGAGGGTGCTTCAATGATACGTACTAAGGGTGAACCGGGAACTGGTGATGTTGTTCAGGCTGTTCGTCATATGCGTGCGATGAACTCTGAAATCAGACGTGTACAGAATTTAAGGGAAGATGAACTCTTTGAGGCAGCCAAGCAGCTTCAGGTTCCATACGACTTACTCAGGTATGTCCATGATAATGGCAGACTTCCAGTTGTCAACTTTGCAGCCGGCGGTGTAGCAACACCTGCTGATGCAGCCCTTATGATGCAGCTTGGCGCAGAAGGCGTATTCGTAGGTTCTGGTATATTCAAGTCTGGTAATCCTGCAAAACGTGCTGCTGCCATTGTTCAGGCTGTAACTAACTACAATGATGCCAAACTCCTTGCTGAGTTATCAGCAGACCTCGGAGAGGCTATGGTAGGAATTAATGAAAATGAGATAGCACTTCTTATGGCTGAGAGGGGGAAATAGAACATGGCTGTTGGCATTCTGGCTCTTCAGGGAGCATTTGCAGAGCATGCCGCCATGCTTGACAGATTAGGCGTAGAACATTTCGAGATAAGAAAAGCTTCTGACCTTGACAATCCAATGGATCACCTTATTCTGCCCGGCGGCGAGAGCACTGTAATGAACAAATTGCTGCATGCACTTAATCTATATCAGCCATTGAAGGAACGGATTGAATCAGGCATGCCTGTATTCGGAACATGCGCTGGCATGATTCTGCTTGCCAAAAATGTGGAAGATGGAAATCCATGTTTTGCAACTATGGACATAGATGTGCAGCGTAACGCCTATGGAAGACAGCTTGGAAGCTTTCACACAGAGTCCTGTATGGATAACATCGGCGACATCCCCATGACTTTCATACGTGCGCCGTATGCAAAATCAGTCGGAGATGATGCCGAAGTCCTTGCAACTGTCGATGGACGCATCGTTGCAGCCAGACAGAAAAACCAGCTTGTCACAGCATTTCATCCAGAACTGGATGACAATACTGCTGTGCATGAGTATTTTCTTAATATGTAAAGAGCCACCTAAAAATAAGCTGAAAAACCACAAATAATAGAATGTGGTTTTTCAGCTTATTATAAATCTATATCAGATATAGTCTGACACATATGGAACTTCATGAAATAAAATATCATCAAGCCTGTCAATCGCAGCTCTTGTACCCTCAATCTTTCCCATATTCATAAGCTTCTCTGCTGTTTTATAGCCCATTAGAAGTGTTGTCAGCGTTCCTATTGTCATCTTAAGTGAATACTGTGGTTTTTCATCTGTAATAGAACATTTGCCTCTGTTAAAAGAAACCACAAATTTGCCGTTATTCCAGTCTAAAAGTTCATCTGTTATATCGAATTCAAATATCGCTGCCGGCTCATCCGGGTCACACACATATTTAGATATGAACTGCTCTATATCAATTATTCTTCCCATCGCATATGGCTTGATTGTCTCCTTGATATCGCTGTCATCAAGTTCAAATGCTATAGGCTCGCTGTAGTAATTGTTGCCGCGCACCTCATCAATCATCGAATCATGTGCATGGATGTACTCCCACAAGCCAAGCTGTGCCTCACGGTTAAGATAAATCATCTCTTTGATATGCATGATATCAGAGCTTATCAGGTAAACCATATATCCACATGGCACGTCATTGGCAGAGTAATAGATGGCAACCATAGTGTCATCCTCATCCCATCTGAAATACTCTTCCCACGCGAGATTATTGCGGTAAAGGCATCCGTGTGTCCTGTCGGCAAATCTTGAATGAAGCTCCTTGAACTGCTTGTCATCCCACGATACTCTGCGCACATATCCAGGCTCGCTTATCTTCTGTGGAATCTGTCTGTCCTTGATAACATATGTCATCTTGTTAGATATAATCTCCCAGCCAAGTCTTCGATACAGTGGAATTGAATACGGATACAGAAGCGCGAAAGGCTTGTTATTCTCCTTCATTCTTGTAAGGCTGTGTTTCATAAGATTTTTCATAATTCCATGCCCTGTATACTCAGGATACGTACATACACTTGTGACAAATCCTACATTAAATCTCTGTCCATATACATTCATATCAAGCGGATATACCGCAAACTGCGCTACAAGCGTATCATCATCAAAACAGCCAAGGACATCTGCTCTCTCAAGCACCGGGAACTTTGACTGTGTAATCTCGTCATCCTTCCAGCCTGTCTCTGCAAGTTCCTGCTCTGTCACCTGAAATGCGTATCTAAGAAGCGCATTATACTGGTCTGCATCCTCAATTGTAAGTACTCTTGTCGTAAAATTATTCCTGTCTTTAGTCATACTAACCAATCCCTTACATGTTAATAGTTACATTTATCTGCGTGAACCCATTCCACAGCCCATTCCCTGGTCTGCTTCATCTGGAATCTCTGATATATATCTTGCGTTAAATTCTTCATTAATCTGTGCTATCTCTTTAGTTCCATCAATGTACTCACGGAAAAATTCCATAAGGTCAATTCCACTGTTCTCACAGCCTTCAACCTCTTCCCACTCCTTGATAAGCTGGATTCTCTCTGATTTAGTTGTATCTTTAATCAATGTACTCTTCATAATCCTTGTATAAGCCCCGTGTTATTTATCAATTCTTAATATGCAAAATCTGCATTTTATATATTATTATACCAACTTAAAATATTAAAAGCAACGTGTATATATATGACATGAATTATATTCCTGAAACACAATATTTAATTGGCTGTATTGTCTTAGATAGTATTTTACATTATAATATATAAGTTATGCATTATATATGCAAATAGATATATAGAATCAAATATTACAGGAAAGAGAGTGAAATATATGCAGGATAAGACACAACAGATTTTCAGAGATGCGCCGGTTCCAAAGGCTGTACTTACCAATGTAATACCTTCTATAATAAGTATGCTTATGGTTCTTGTGTATAATCTCGCGGACACATTTTTTATAGGACAGACTAAGGACCCACTCATGGTTGCCGCTGTATCTATTGCCACACCAGCATTTATTATATTCATGGCTGTAGGTATGTTATTTGGTATCGGTGGAACATCTATGATAAGCAGAATGTTAGGAGAGGGAAAACGTGATATGGCAAAGCACATATCTGCGTTCTGTTTCTGGACTGGAGCTTCGATAGGCGTTATCTCCATGATTCTTATGATGATATTCGCCTCTCCGATATGCCGTATGATTGGTGCAAGTGATGCAACTATAGGCTATGCCTCACAGTACCTTTCAATCGTTGCTATAGGAATTCCTTTTCTTATTGTCAGCAATTCGTTCAGTAATATAATCCGTTCAGAGGGACATGCTACAATCGCCATGACTGGTATGATTATTGGTAACCTTATCAACATCGTATTTGACCCGGTTATGATTCTTTTCTTTGGATGGAATGTCGCAGGTGCCGCTATCGCAACTGTACTTGGCAATATCTTTTCGGCTGTATTCTACATAATCCACCTCAATTCCAAGAGGTCGCTTTTATCAATCAACCCAAAAGACTACTCTGCCAAGAAGCCTATCTCTACTGGTGTTCTTGCGATTGGTATTCCAGCATCACTCAACAGTATTCTTATGAGTGTATCTAACATATTAATCAACTCACTCATGGCAAAACATGGCGACTTACAGCTTGCCGGTCTCGGTGTTGCCATGAAGGTTAACATGATTGCAGTTATGCTCCTTATCGGTGTCGGAACTGGTATCCAGCCACTTCTTGGCTACTGCTTCGGTGCCGGCAATAGCAAGCGTTACCGCTCTGTGCTTAAATTTTCGCTGTGTTTCGCAGTTTGTTTAAGTGTCATAATGACGCTTATATGCTACCTCGGTGCCGCCCCACTCGCCAAAGCATTCCTTGATGATGAGGAAGCCTTCGGCTATGCATTTGCATTCTCAAGAATATACATCATGTCAGGTCCAGTCCTTGGAATCCTGTTCGTATTCATGAATGCAATCCAGTCAATGGGTGCCGCCATTCCATCGCTTATACTTTCAGTCAGCCGACAGGGAATCATATACTTCCCTATCCTTATAACTATAAGCATTGTAAATAACACACCAACTAACCTGGCCATGACACAGCCTATAACCGACTATATCGCAGCAGCACTGTCTATCGTGCTGTTCCTTGTCGCCTACCGCAAATATTTTGTAGCCAAACCAGGTCACGAAACAGTGTAACAATATAAAACGCAAAAACAAAAAACTCCCAGCCTGTGGGCATGTACTGCCACTGGCTGGGAGTTTTTTCGTCGTGTTATTCAACACTTATTCCCTGTTTTACTACAAAATCCCCGATTTTCTTATCCATTCCAAGAATATGGTTTGAAAGCCAGCTTACGAGGAACTGGATAAGTTCAAGAAGGTACTCCTGCTGGTTATCATCCATGTTATCAAGGTCTTTGAAGTCAATCTCTACAAGACGTTCAACGAATGCGGCATGAGCACGCTTCTGGGCTTCTAAACCTGGATAACCAATCTTTTCCATAAGAACCTCTTCATCCTTAAAATGGAACTCTGTATATTCTCTCAACTGGTCGAGAAGATTCATTATATGGTCGTACTTGTCAGCAAGAAATTGTGAGTCGATAACGTCCTTTGTCTCTGCGATTATCTCGAAAAGTCTGCGGTGCTCGTCATCAACCATCTCAATTCCTGTCTTATACTTGTCAGTGAATGCAAACATGTCATTCTTTTCCTTTGTCACTGGAGGCATCTTGCCAATCATCATATCACTGCTTAAAATGTGGTGATAAAGCCACTTTACAAGGAAACCAAGGAACTCACCGAATGATTTCTTGGCTGCTTCTGGAGATGACTCATCAAGGCTGAACTCGTTAACCCTGGCTGTGAATGTGGCATGCTCCTTCTTCTGTAATGGAAGCTCTGGGTCATTGATACTTTCCATATATGCTTCCTCATGCGCAAAATGTGTAGCTGCATACTCTTTAAGGTTGGCAATCAGACTTTTAGACACACCTGTGATATCATCAAGCTTGTTATTCATATCAACAGCTTCATTAATCATCTGAAACAGCTTGCTGTGTTCGTCATCTATCTCTTTAATGTTAATCATACAATCCTTTGTAAATTCGTACATACATAATCCTCATTTCTATATTAATTAAGTAGGTTATAGTCATATTAACTAACTTTAAAACTGATAATACATCTATTTTGTTAAATTGTAAACACTCTCATAACTTGAAAAATCCATATCATTTAATTATAATTACAATGAATATTATAATTTTTCCATTTACAGAGGATACATATGAAAATAGAAAAACCTTTACGCATTAAAATCATAGCAATTATTTTATTTATAATATCTTTTCTTATATTAAATGGCATCCTTCACATTATGATAGCTGAACACATTAAGGAGCAACAGCTAAAGGCCGGATACACAGCCCAGTCTACTGTCGCCAGAATTGAGTCACAGTTCAATGGTTATCTTGAAAAGTCATCAATACTTAAGCAGATTATCGAAGCTGATTACACTATTGATGATGAAGCATTTTCTGTGCTCGCAGGCTTTATCCGTGACAACTCAGATGTAATCGAGACTGTAGAACTTGCCAGGAATGGTATTGTATCAAAAGTATATCCATATGTAGGTAATGAGAATGCTTTTGGTCTTAATCTGCTTGAACATCCTGAAAGAATTAAATATACAACACGCGCCAAAGAGAGTGGACAATACACAATTGTAGGTCCATTTGAACTTGTCCAGGGCGGAATGGGTGCTTTGCTCATAGACCCTATCTATATGGATGGCATAACAGATGATGAATATTTCTGGGGATTCTCAGTTCTTGTTATTAACTGGGATAATTTCATTAAAAGCCTGGGGCTTAACCAGCTTAAAGATTCCGCTTACCACTACCGGATATGGAAAAATGACCTGACTACTTCTAAACAGATATACATAGCACATTGTGATGAAACCGATTTTAAAGGAGCACTTGAGGTTACATGTGCCGTTCCTAATGATGAATGGTTCTTTGATATAGTTCCAATTAACGGATGGCATTCAAAAATACAGCTCGCATTTGCAGAACTATTTTGTCTGTGTATTGCAATACTGCTTGCCACAACATATGGATTGTCAGCTATGCAGCGGTACAAGCAGGCTATATATACCGATAAAATCCAGCAGATAGCAGATGAAGCCAAAGCTGCCAGTAAGGCAAAGACAGGCTTTCTATCA
>URGC01000085.1 GCA_900547255.1 uncultured Eubacterium sp.
TACTGTTCAGTTATCAAGGTTCTATATGCTTAAAGCCTTGTGTTTACTAGGCTTTGAAAGCTTTTATTTTGTGTCGCTCGCGGCGACTTGATTATATTAACATCACTGTCGTATGTTGTCAACACTTTTTTTGAAATTTTTTCAAATTTTTGTAATTTTATTTCTGAAGCTCGTTTTTAGCCTCATCTGTTATCTCTCTCTGGTAGGCTATCTCATTCTCAATATTCCTTGCAAGTTCATTAGCTGTGTATGCTGCATCCACAACCTGATGAAGCACTTTGCCTACAGAATCAGCCTTCTTCTTCTGGTTTGTAGCATTATCAAATACAGTCTGCATAGACTCCACAGTCTCAGCAACAGATGACTGCACTTTAAGAATTGTATCTGTTATCTCCTTTGATGATTTAGCTGACTGTGATGCAAGATTACGCACCTCGCTTGCAACAACCGCAAATCCTCTTCCCTGATCTCCTGCTCTGGCTGCCTCAATAGATGCATTGAGTGACAATATATTAGTCTTCTTTGATATGCTGCTTATAACGCTTGCAAATTCCTCAATCTGACCTGATAAATCAACAAGCTCTTTGATTCTTGCTGATGATTCTTCTACGACTTTATTAAGCTCATCAATCATAGTAAGAATCTCTTCAACGCTTCCTATACTCTCTTTAACAAGATTTAATGATGTATCTGATGAATTGATAACATCAAACGCAATCTTTTCAAGCTTTTCCTGAGAGTCATCAAGACCATCAAGAATATTGCTCAAGTTAGTAACCATATTTGAATCCATATTTTCTTTCATTCGACATCCCCCTATCAAAATTTCCTATTATGATACCAGGGTCAAAAGCTCAGAAAGCCGATGCAAGCTTGCTTGCAAAAGGTTTTTTGACCTCTTGACCCCAACATCCTATTATAATCATATAAGTTTAATCGCCTCTCCGACATTGCTGACGCCTATAAGATTAATTTTATCATCCTTGCGTACCTTTTTCAAGCATACCTCTGGAAGTATGCATGTCGTAAATCCAAGTTTAACCGCCTCGTTAACCCTTATCTGTGGCTGGCTTACAGCACGTACTTCGCCCGCAAGTCCCACTTCACCAAATATAATTGTTTTGCTGTCAACTGGTCTGTTACGGAAACTGCTTGCAATTGCCATAACGATTCCCAGATCAAGCCCCGGCTCGTTAACCTTAATTCCACCAGCAACATTAACATATGCATCACTTCCCGACAGATGCATTCCCGCACGTTTTTCAAGGACTGCCATAAGCAGATTAACCCTGTTATAGTCAGTTCCGGCCGCAGTTCTCCTTGGAAGTCCAAAGTTAGAATCGCACACAAGGGCCTGAATCTCAACAAGAACAGGTCTTGTTCCCTCTAACAGACATACAACTACCGAGCCAGATGCATCCTCTGGACGTCCTGTGAGCATATATTCCGATGGATTAGCTACTTCTTTAAGGCCTTCTTCCTGCATCTCAAATACGCCGATTTCATTAGTCGAGCCAAATCGGTTCTTGACGCTTCTTAAAATTCTGTATGATGCATTTCTGTCACCCTCAAAGTACAAAACAGTATCAACCATATGTTCAAGCACTCTTGGTCCTGCTACAACGCCCTCCTTGGTAACATGACCTACTATAAATATGCTTATATCAAGCCCTTTGGCAAGCTGCATAAGTACAGATGTTGTCTCTCTTACCTGTGATACACTTCCTGGCGCAGAGCCAATCTCTTCCCGGTACATGGTCTGTATCGAGTCAATTATGACAATCTCTGGTTTCTGGCTCTTTAATGTATCCTCTATGCTCTCAAGGCTTGTCTCACACAGCACAAGAAGTTCTCCATTATCTGTGCCTATTCTGTCCGCTCGTATTTTAATCTGCGCAAGCGATTCCTCACCAGATATGTATATAACCTTTTTGCCTTCTTTAGTCAGGTTGTAACACATCTGAAGCAGCAATGTAGACTTTCCTATTCCAGGGTCACCGCCAACCAGTACCAGTGAACCTGACACAATTCCTCCGCCAAGTACCCTGTCAAGTTCTGCTATCCCGGTTGATGTTCTGTCTTTGTCCTGTGTGCTTACCTCCGACAATCTGGTAGGTATTCCTCCCTCAGTCAGATTCCTTGTGCCGACATTGACAACGCCTTTAACAGTTCTGCTTGCCGCAACTGGTTCTTCAACAAATGTGTTCCACTCTTTACATGCCGGGCACTGTCCTGACCATTTTGCCGACTCATAGCCACATTCTTTGCAAAAAAATGCTGTCTCCTTCTTCTTTGCCATTATGCCTCCCGCTCGTCTATGCAAAAAAGTGGAAGCTGATAAACAACTTCCACTTTCATTCATCTTAACAATTTAACTGTCGAATTATTATGCCTTTTTAACTTTGACAGATACTGGCTTTTCTCCATTAAACTCTACTGAAAGTACAAGCTTTCCGCCCATATTAGTTGTCATGGCTCCAGCATCGACTCCATCTATAGATATATCGTACTTAGCGCCTTCCCCAAGCTCTAATGTTATCTGGGCATCCTCTTTTCCCTCGACCTCAAATGATACTCCATCATCAGTTGCCTGAAAATTATTAACTGCTGTACCTGGAACTGACTCATATACAAATGAACCATTGCGCTCCAGCTTAGTTATCTCGTAAAAAGTCTTAACCTTGTATACATCTCCGCCATGCTCAAAATCAGAAAGCTTTGACTTTGTATCAAGTGTGTAATCACCAAAACTAAGTGTGCCATCCTTCTCTGAACGAAGCAATTCTTTAACTACTGCCATCTGCGTATCCTCCCAATTATATTCTTTTGAAATATTGCAGAAATACCTATAAATATTTAAGCTAATTATACAATATCCAGCTCAAATATTCCAGTTATTTTTATCTGTTATGACCTCTTTTAACAGCAAATGATAATTTGCCATCCTTGCATGTGACACCAACCCTGTTTCCAGCCTTGATACTTCCATCAAGAATCTTTTCTGCCAGGGTATTCTCAATCTCATTCTGGATAGTTCTTCTCAAAGGTCTTGCGCCATATTTGGCATCATATCCCTTGGATACAAGATAGTCTCTTGCCGCATCATCAAGCTCAATAGAGAGCTTCATCTGGTCATATATTCTCTTATTTAGTGACTTCATCATAATATCGACTATCTTGCCTATCTCTTCCTTGCCAAGAGCATGGAATACGATTATATCATCTATTCTGTTGATAAATTCAGGCTTGAACATGCGCTTTACTTCGTCCATAACCTTGCTCTTCATATTCTCGTGATCCTGCTTTGCATCAGTCACAGACATGAATCCAAGATTTTTAGGTTCAACTATGTTAGAAGCCCCTGCATTTGATGTCATTATTATAACTGTATTTTTAAAGTCAATAACTCTTCCTGTTGAGTCTGTAATTCTACCGTCATCAAGCACCTGAAGAAGAATGTTGAATATATCTGGATGTGCTTTTTCAACCTCATCAAATAATATTACAGAGTATGGATTTCTTCTGACCTTCTCAGACATCTGTCCACCCTCATCATATCCTACATATCCTGGAGGAGAACCAATCAGCTTAGACACTGTGTGCTTCTCCATAAACTCCGACATATCAACCCTTATAAGAGAAGACTCGCTTCCAAACATCGCATATGCTAACGCCTTTGACAGCTCTGTCTTACCTACACCTGTAGGTCCTAAGAACAGAAATGACCCGATTGGCCTGTTAGGGTCTTTAAGCCCTACTCTTCCTCGTCTTACAGCTTTTGCGACAGCAGTGACAGCTTCTGACTGTCCTATAACTCTCTCATGCAGTGTCTCTTCCAGCTTGAGAAGTCTCTCGCTCTCGCCCTCCTGTATCTTGCTTACAGGAATCTTAGTCCATACAGATACAACCTCGGCTATATCGTTCTCATCTATGCTCAGATCTCTTTCACTGTTCTGCTTTTCCCAGTCACCCTCAAGCTTATCAAGCTTTTTCTTCTTCTTTTCAAGGGCAGTTTTTATCTGCTTTGCACTGTCAAAATCAGATTTCTCTATAGCGTCAATCTTCTCTGCTTCCAGCGTCTTAATATCATCTTCTATCTTCTTGATATTATCTGGCTTTATATGTGATGATAAACGCTTCTTGGAAGAAGCCTCATCTATCAGGTCTATAGCCTTATCTGGCAGATATCTGTCATTGATATATCTCTTTGACATCTTGACCGCAGCATCTATTGCGCTGTCCTCAATCACAATATTGTGGAATTCTTCATAGCGGCTTCTCAAGCCTTTAAGTATAGCTACAGCCTCTTCCTCTGTAGGTTCTTCAACCTTTACAGGCTGAAATCTTCTCTCAAGAGCTGCATCTTTTTCTATATGCTTTCTATACTCTTCAAGTGTTGTAGCACCTATAAGCTGTATCTCACCTCTTGCAAGGGATGGCTTTAATATATTAGAGGCATCAATAGCTCCCTCTGCGCCGCCAGCTCCAATAACTGTATGAAGCTCATCCAGGAACAGAAGTATATTACCATCAGCAGTTACTTCCTGAATAACTCTCTTGATTCTCTCCTCAAATTCACCTCTGTACTTAGAACCCGCAACCATTCCAGACAAATCAAGAGTCAACACTCTCTTTGCTGCAATAGTATCCGGAACATCACCCTCTACAATCTTGGCTGCCAGCCCTTCGACAATAGCAGTTTTACCAACTCCCGGCTCGCCTATAAGGCATGGATTATTCTTAGTACGTCTGCTGAGTATCTGTATAACTCTGTTAATCTCATCTGTTCTTCCAACAACTGTATCGAGCTTGCCATTTCTTGCCATCTCAGTAAGGTCACGGCTGTACTGTTCAAGCATGCCCGGCTTTTTATTCTTGGCTGATGCAGGCTTAAAATCATCCTTATAGTCTGCCATATCCTTACCCATAGCAGTAAGTATATCTTTGTAGAGCTTCTTCACATTGACTCCCATTGTGTTAAGAAGTCTTGAAGCGACACCCTCTGTCTCCTTCATAAGAGCGATAAGAAGATGCTCTGTTCCTATGCTTTTCTCCTTGAATCTCACAGCCTCTTTTGCCGCTGCATCAAGAATAAGCATAAGTCTTGGAGTATATCCGACCTCATCTTTTATCGCAATCGATGAATCTGGTGCTATAAGCTCATATACAAGATTAATCGTCTTATCTTCTGTCACATCATTGTTAATAAGCACAGCAGATGCAAGCGAGCCTTCTGTCTGTATAAGTCCGATAAGCAGATGCTCAGACCCCACATAGCTGTGTCCTAACATATCTGCTATATCCGATGCATGTCTGAGGCTTTCTGCCGCCTTTAATGTATATCTCTTATTCATTCTAAATCCTCATTTCTGCTAATTTATCTGCTAATAAAGTCCCATTTTCCTGAATATGAAAACAGGTCCAAAATATGAAGCCATTGCAAAAATCAATGCAGCTATAACCGCTATTATGTTAGATGCAGCTAACGTATACACAATTGTATATACTGCCCAGGTCACAATTCCCATAATCACTGAACAAATTCCAGGAACTGCAAACACCTTTACATATTCCATCATGAATCCAATGTATCTCTTAAGTGAGATAAGATTCAGAATAAGAATAAGCAGTGGAAATGTTGCATTGCCTATAACTATAGCATATATACCAAGTCTTGACCACTTTAGAAGTGAAAATACCAAAATAATATGGACAACAAGTGCCACAAATGAATGTTTAACTGGAACACTCATCCTGTTAATTCCCTGAAGCGCAGAGCTTGTAACTGTTGACAGTGTATAGAACACAACAGCAATTGCGCCAATCTTTAACATCATTGCTCCCTGTGCACTGTTATATCTTGAAAACAACAGTTTTATTACAGGCTCGCCAAGAACTGTAAGTCCTACAAATGATGGCACTGCTATGAACATATTGGTTTTTAATGTACTGTTAATCTTAGTACGCACGTCTTTATATTTTTTTTCTGTAAACGATGTAACAACGCTAGGAAGCATTGATGCAGACATAGCTGATGCAATGCCCTGTGGAATGCTTATAAGAAGGCTGTAGCTTGATGAGAAATTACCAAGGTCTGTCTTGATTGTAGCAGCCGTATCACGAACTGCCTGCATATTGCTGTACATCATATCATCTATAACTGCACTGACATTGTATAGAGTCTGTCCAATTATAATAGGTGCCATAGTAAGAAGTATTGTCTTATATATCTCCCCCGAAGGAATGGCCTCGCTGGCACTGTCCTTCTTCATCATCTTGCCAAATACAGGACGATATATAACATATATAACAGTAAGGAATATAAGTCCTACAAGCGCGCCTGCTGCCGTACCAAGAGTTCCTCCTGCAGCTCCATATGCTGATACATGTGGAGAAGCTGCAAAGGCTTTCATAAGAAGATAGCCTGCAAGAATACTTACAACCGCATTGACAATCTGCTCTATAAGCTGCGAAACTGCCGTAGGAATCATTGTTCCCTGACCCTGGAAAAATCCTCTCACAACGCCCATAACTGCAACAAACAGTATAGTTGGTGCAAGGACTCTTAAAGGTATGGCAAGTCCTGTAACAGATTTGTATACATTCTCTATTAATCCAGCACCGAAAAACAGAATCAGTGCCGCTGCTCCACCTGTACACAATGAGATTATGACAGATGACCTGAATATCTGTCCCGCATTGCGGTACTGACGCTTGGCAAATCTTGCCGATATAAGCTTGGAAACAGCCATAGGCAAGCCATATGACGACAGTACAAGCATAATATTGTATATATTAAATGCAACACTATATACACCATTACCCTCACTGCCTATTATGTTCATAAGAGGGATTCTGTAAAACATACCTATTATTCTTACAAGAATTCCGGCTATGGCAAGAATCCCACCATGTATTATAAAATTATTTTTTGTTTCTTTTGACATATTTTTTTAATTCATCCTCATGCAGAAAACACTGTTATTTGATAGCAAAATCCGCAACAACCCATCTGTTATCATAGTATACATATGTATATGTAAGTGATGTATTATATGTCACATTTCCACCATTCCATCTTACATACAAATCATAATACACATCACACGAAAAACAATCCTGCGAATATCTCGTAAAATTATCAATATTTTCATTCTGAAACTCATATGTATATTCTTTTCCATAAAGATAAGCCCAGACTGCCGGTATATCACTCATATACTCTTTTGCATCGCCAATCATATTAGATGTCACAGCAGACAGTTTTCCCTTGTTAATTATATACTTGCCGTAAGCATGGTCAAGTTCTTTGATAGATTTTTCCATATCTGCCATCAAAGAATCATCACCCGGATACTGCGCCAGATATTTTCCTTTATCATTAGTCACATCAAGAGCTTTTCCATTATAGATAACCTCAACAACAGGCTCCATCATAAGTCCACTGATGGTGTACGTTGTCTTTAGAGGTTTGTCGACGTACTCACCTACATTTTTACAAGGTGTAAATTCGATATTATCCTCTGTTATATAAGAACCGCCCACAGCTACTCCGTTAATTGTAACAATACTGTCTTTCGGAACTGTGATGCTTATATCATCCGTTTTCTTATTACTTAAATCGCTGCCAACATATATCTTTCCAAGCTTCCACAATGTAAAGTTAAATTTATTCTCCCCAGCAGGGATTAATGTCACCTTGGCAACCGCCGAATCATCCGCATATATAAGATAAACCGGCGTACTCTCTGAATATTCACCGCTTTTCTTAACATATCTTAAATTCTTTCCTGACATTGCATCTGTAAGATATGATGACAGCCTTTCTGTATTGCTCTCGAATTCATTCGTCTCCACTGACGCTTTTTCAAGCACCGCTGTCACATTGCCATTGTCAAGCTGCTCCATCACTTTATCAATCGTGTTAGCAGGTCTGCTCTCCTCATAGTCACCTATAAATGCATATAAAAGCCACCATGTAAACACTATAAGGACGGCAAGAACAGATATGTAAATAATCATAAATCTTCCAAACCTGCTCTTTTTATTCCTATTTTTTTTCAAATTTTTCATTAAACTCCAATATCACACCATATTTATTTTATCAGAAATGCTGTCGGACATGATCTTGGTCCTGTTGGGGAATATGGTGTATTGATTACTTCCCCATCATAATACATCTGTGTTGATGTTCCACCATCCATAGTTGATGCATTGACAGCACCATATTGAAGCATTATATCCTGCAAATCAGAAAATGATGCTCCAAGGCTGTTAGCCATTCTTCCATCTATGGCAAGCAGAAGAATTGAGCCATCCGCAGTCTGGCCTATGGCAGTTCTTGGATTAATTCCACCGCCTATGCCCGACACATCCTGAGGATTGCCATTGACTACCAGAAATGGACCAATTGAATTACTTATGCTCACACAGTCTCTTATATTATTCTCTTTTGCCATAGCCGCTGTCATATTGCCGACAACAAGCTTATAATCATATGTAATTCCAGTAACATGATAAGTTGTATCCTGATTGCCATTAAGTATCTGTCCATCAACCATGACAAGCCCTACCGGCATTCCTGTCCATGTAGTCTCACCATCAACAAATTCACCGCCATTAATGCCCGCAACAGCATCATAACGTCTGGCAATATTAGTGACAACCATTCCATTGCCTTCCTTAAAACCGCCAATCGTACCTACAAACAATCTTGATGGGTCTTTGATAATCATAAGCTTTCCCTTATAAGTAGAGCCTTTGACATCAATAACCTGTATATCCGGAACATCCTCATTGCTCTGACTGTCTATAACAACTAACGATGCGTCTGATGTCTCATTCGTATCTTTAACCGAATTATCTTCTTTTATCTTAGCTATCTCTTCATCAGAACAGAACCAGTTTGCAAGAAATCCAATCGCTGAAGTCTCCTGAACAGACAGTACAAACTGCGTTCTTGCAGTCTTTGATGGTCCAAGACACAGCACAGCCATGACGCCATATAAAAATACAACTAGAGCAAGAATCGTAACGCCCATTATTATGCCTACTCTTCCTGCCCATACAGCCGAACTACTATGATTTTTATTATTTCTTTCATGTCTGGCAGTCTTCTTAGCACTCTTAACTTTATCGTCTGGTGCCTGCTCTTTCTCATCTTTGGCATCGTCATCATCCATATACATGGATATGTCGATAAGATCTACCTCCTCATTGCTGTCATACATCATATAACGCAATCCCCCCAATACTGACTACTTAAAAACCCATCTTCTCTGAATCTGAAAGCTTATGATAAAAAGACATACATCTATAACCGCCTTGGAAACAACTGTAGCTGCCATTCCAAGTGTAAGAAGCTCTGTAACAGCGTACACAAGTCCATATGACACACAAAGCTGGCATACACACAGTATGTAATATCTTGCCATAGTGCTTCCGACACCACTCTTTGACTTGAATACAGCTTTTCTGTTAAATGTATAGTTAAACAGTGATGAAATCACTCTCGCTATACATGTTGCAAGAAATATTCTTAAAGAATCTGATACCCTTCCAAGAAGAATAGCACCTATAATGCTGAACATCGCCAAATCAATCAGTGATGAAGCAAATGAACTGAAAAGAAACTTAAAGATAACCCCATATATCTTTAATGAATCCTTTATCGGATTAAAATGTGTTGATGCATTCTCCTCTATATATACAGTCTGAATCTTAACCTCATCATATCCTATGTTGTTGCTCTTTAATTCAAGCAGCATATTAGTCTCGTATTCAAATCTCTCACCCTTGATATTAGAAAACAATTCAAGATACTGTCTTGGAATCGCTCTTAAACCTGTCTGGGTGTCCGAAATGTTCAATCCGCATGCAAATTTAAACACAAAGCTTGTCATATTGTTGCCAAATCTGCTCTTAAATGGAACATCTTTGCCAGAGAAATCACGCACGCCAAGGATAACCTTATCCTTCTGCTCTATCATTCTCTCACAGCACGCCTTGATATCTGCCGCTCTGTGCTGGTTATCACCATCAACAGTCACAACACCGTCAATATCAGGACGGTTCTTAAGGCAGTACTCAAATGCCGTTTTTAAGCCTCTTCCCTTACCTCTGTTAACCTCATGAGTAAGTATTGTACACTGTGGATATCCTGACAGTACTTTGAATGGCTCCATATGAGCCTGGTCACTTCCGTCATTGACAAGAATTATATCATCAAATCCATACTCTACCAGCGAGTCAACAACACACTTTAATTTCTCATCTGGATTAAGAGATGGTATTATTACTGAAATCTTCATTACTTTCCCCATTTCTGCACATAATCAGTGCAAATATATACGAGTTAGTCCACCCTAAACTCCTTGCACCATAATATAATACTATCGCTCATTTTGCAAATATTTTTGAACCAACAGTGTAACACAGCCAAGCCTACACACATACAATTGTATTGTAAATGATTTTTGGAGGACTAAAAAATGAGCGATTTAGCAGCAACAAACTGCGGCGGATGCGGTAACGACTGTGGAGGAATGTCATCTTGCATGTGGATTATCATCCTCTGCCTCCTCTGTAACAACAACTGCGGATGCAACGGCACTTCATTATTTAACAACAACGGCTGTGGCAACGACAACTGCATCTGGATTATTCTCCTTCTCTTATTCTGCGGCGGCAACTGCCTCGGATTAAACAATGGATGCGGATGCAATAACGGCTGTGGCTGCGGATGCTGATCCATGCCCCACATTAAGCATCTTAATCTTAGGGCTGCTGTCTTAATGATATGTACCCAGAATCCTGGACACATATTTATGAACTAGGCTGAACACGTGGA
>URGC01000086.1 GCA_900547255.1 uncultured Eubacterium sp.
AAAGCCGATGCAAGCTTGCTTGCAAGAGGTTTTTTGACCTTTTGACCCCAACATCATTAAATTTAACGATAAAAGCCTGTGAGCCTACACACGGAAGCCTCTGTTAGCACCTGTGTTATATATCTCACTTTCTCCACCCATGCTTGAATATGTAAGTCCAGCATATACCTGCTGTGTATTCTGCATAAGTGCCTCTGATTCATCCTGCTTTGCAACCTGATGAAATGATTCACGAAGCTTGTCTAACATGCTGATACTTGTATTAAGAAGCAGCTCCCTTTCATCTGAATGATAATCTTCCTCAGTAGCACCGCTTCCCGCCTTGATAAGGTATCTCTCGATTACCATGTATACATTGAATAACTCTCTTGATATATCATAATTCATATCGAGTGCTGTTATAAGCTCGTCTACAACTCTCTTTGCCATGCGAAGATTCTCTTTGTAGTCAGCTACATCATCATTATTAATAGCATCTTCTATGTACTGGATACCCATATCCATAGTTATGACAACCAGCTCTGTTCTGTTTGCCTGACTGATTCTATATGAAAATGTCTTAATTGCCTCTTTATTCATATCACATCACTCCTACTGTAATAACTGAAGAACCGTCGCTGGTCTTTCATTAGCCTGTGAAAGAATTGATGTGGCAGCCTGTGTAAGTACATTGAGAGATGTATAAGTTGTCATCTCCTCTGCCATATCAGTATCCATCATTGTTGAAAGGGCTGATTCCGCATTCTCAGTAGATACAGCAAGATTATTTCTTGTATGCTCAAATCTGTTAGAATACGCACCAATCTTAGAACGAACCTCATTTACCTTGTTGACAGCTTCATCAACCTTGGCAATCGCCTGTGTGGCTGTTACTGTTGTCATTACATTAACTGTATCAACTCCAAGTGTATATGAAGTAACCGCAGGAATATCAAGCTCAATTACCTGATTCTCATTAGCACCGATATGAATACTCATAGTACCTACATCTGTAAGCTCCTGCTCAATCTTCTTATCATTTCCGATTGTCTTAGTTGCCTGAAGTGCTCTATCATCAAACTGTGTTCCAGCCACATTACCAGGTACATCAAACTGGAAATTACGGTTATTTACATCTGTAACTGTAATAACAGTTCCCTTAGTTGAGATAACTGCACTATCTGCAAATCCGACTCTTTTTCCACCATCTTTACTGAATTCTGCCACAACATCTTTTCCCTGTGCCTGAATACCATTGCTTGTGCTTCCAGGTCCAACGTATGCACTGTCTAATCCGAGCTTCTGTGCAAGCGCCTTATTATCACATGTTATATCGAGTGTCATCTGTGAACCATATTCTTTTGTCATGAATATGAGGGTATTGCCAGTATATGTTGATGCAGCTTTATAACCCGCATACGTTGTTCCATTACCACCTGTCGGTGTTGTAATTGGACCAGTCGGTGTCGTAGTTCCTACAAGAGTCTTATCTGTTGTATCATTGTTAAGGCTTGCTGTTGCAAAAAATCTTCCACCAGCCTTATCAGCCGCGTCTGTGAGTTTAGTCATTATTGTATCCAGTGTATCGCCTTCAGTGATGCTTACATCATATCCATTAATTGAAATTGAACCGGCTGTTGTCTTATCAATCTTCTCTGTGCTACTCATATTAACTGTGCCGTCAGCGACTGCTACAGCCTGTCTGGCATCTTCCTTAACTGTGACGCCATATTTTCCTGCTGTGTAGTTATCAGATACAGCAAGATTAACCACGCCCTGAACATTAGAATAAACTCTTCTTGCAAGGTTACCATTAAGAAGTGGCTGTGTATTGAACTCTGTCTGAGTTGTTATTCTGTCTATCTCTGAATTGATACTGTCAAGCTCCTTTTGAATTGCCGCACGCTCATCATCTGAGTTAACATCATTCGCAGCCTGAACTGTAAGCTCTTTCATACGTGCAAGCATTGAGTTTAACTCCTGCAATGCACCCTCGGCTGTGTTAAGAACAGACTCACCATCTGCTGCATTGTTATCAGCCTGGTTAAGACCCTTAATCTGCATTCTCATCTTCTCTGAGATGGCGCATCCTGCTGGGTCATCTGCTGATGAATTAATTTTATATCCTGAAGAAAGTCTCTTAATTGAGTTGGACAGATTTTCCTGTGCCTTCTGCAGTGCATTATTAGCAGTCATCGCACTTATGTTAGTATTAATACGCATATATTTATCTCCTTACATTGCTTTCTAACCGGCATCCATGCCCACTCAGCCCGACAATCCTTTGTCATCTTTTAATCATTCTTTTTACTTTATCGGCGGAAATTCTCATTTACACAAGACCTTCAACGACAGTTTTTGCAATTTTGTAAAGAACTGCGCTTGAAACCTGTGTCTCTTCGCTATTATAAATGTTTCTCTCAACATTTCTGACTGGATTAATTATGACATCCACTTTCTTATATCCATAATTATCCTTAACACTCTGCGCTGCATTTTCCAGTTTATCCTTAAATGCATCTGCCGCATCAGTTTCCTGCTTGTCAGCAAGTCCTCTTATTGATGCTTTTGTCTCATACAATGCTGATATCTGTATATCGCTGTCACCAACTGATATATTGACATTGACTTTTCCAAGCATGCTGTCTTCATAACTTATTGATATCTTGCCTGACTGCTCGCTGTCTGACTTGAATGATACCTTCATCATACCAATTCCATCGCCCTTGACGTACGGAATTGTATAATCCTCTCTTCTTGCACTTCTGACCATCATCTGCGCTGTCATCTGTGTGATAGAAGTGGTCTTTACAACATCATAGCTGTTATCATCCTTCTCTATCTCCTCTGCCAGCTTGTCAGAAGCCTCATCACAAAGGCTGCTTATCTTGTCTGTAAGCTTTTCCCTGTCTCCAAGACTGTCAAATATATCTCTTGCTCTGTCCTTATCAATGCCAAATCTATTATTGAACAAATCGGACATAATAAGCTGTTCCATAGCCTGAATATTATTAAGTGTTATATCCTCTCCACTGTGTTCAAGCTCATTGATAACCGCTGAATCTGCCTCTGCGACCTGTCTTACAAGTTCCATATACTCATCCATATATGCCGCCTCTGCTGCCGCATCATAGAACTCATCTGCCGCCTCACAGAAGTTTTCGACACTTCTCTCATATATTGGCTTATCCCCGTTAACATTTTTAAGAGTATTAGGTGTGATTTTGCCGCCTGTTGTCATGAACAGATTAGTGTAATAATTCTCATATACACTGACATTGATATCTGATTCGTCATCAACCGACATATCCATTTTATTGTATGATTTTCTGCTGTTGTATGCGCTCACAAGGTTGCTCATTGTAATATCTGCTCCCTGTGCCGCAAGCGCACCAATCGCCTTACCAGCATCCTTTGTAAACATGTTCATCATCTTATATATTCCAATGAACTGCTTGCGCTCCTCTGATGTTATGCCATTAGTCCTGTCCAGTTTATATAAAAATGTGCTGTATTTATCATCATTATCTCTGCCATTTTTCTCGTTCTCAGCTTTGAGATACTCATTGACCTCACGGATATCTGTTGTATATGGATTAACATCATTTCTAATCATATCAAGAACTGTCTCAGGATTCATATTTGCAACAAGACTGTCTAATGTTGACTTTAATTCCTTGATATTCATGACATTATCTTTAGTGACATCCATATTGTTCTTAACAAGAATACCTACAGCCTCGCGGTTGCTCTCGTTATCTTCCATTCCCATGTCTGATAACATAGCTCCTGCACTTGCCTCTATCGCACGGTTAGCAGAGTCACCGAGATCACTTCTTACCGTGCTTTCCATTGTCTCATATGCCACACCAGCCTTGTTAAGTCTTGCTCTTATGCTCATTCCTGTCTTTGCGGCTGACATCACTGTAACAACATTTTCTGCACTCTCACCGTATGCAAGCTCTTTATACAAAGCTCCAATCATATCAACTGGAGACCTGCCTATATTGTAAAGTGCCTCTCTTGTATTAAATGCTGTATTATAAAGCTCATCGCTGTCTATATCGTGTGCAAGCTGCTTGCCAAGCTCACCCATGAATATCTCTTTATCATAGGCAAGAAGATTTTCATGTAATGTTGTTATTGAAACTGTATTGATATTAAGTCCGTTTTTTTCAAGATTAATACCAGCCTCTGCTGTCATAAGAATCTGGATTTCAAGAAGCATTCTTGTGCTGCTCTGCTGGCTGTTATTACTTCCTGACTCACCCTGACCAGCTGCATCTAAACCATCTTCATTGACACCATTGCCTGATTCAGCCTGATTAACTGCGCTGCCTGATTCAGCAACATACATCTCATATGCCTCATCAAGTGATTTAAGGCTCACAATTCCATCATCTGACATATCCTGTGCCATCTTAACATAAGCTGACTCATTGCCCGCAATCTTGTCCAGTGTACCTAATGCCTTGACAACCTCACTATATATGTCTGTCTGATTCGTTAAAACTGCATTTTCAGGAGCAATTCCTGCTTTAATCGCATCAATTGTCTTGTCTGCCACATTTTCTTTAGAGAAATCTATCTCATCAATTGCTGCCATATATTTAAGGTTATCCTCTGTGACAGACATATCCTCCATAAGAAGTGCCTTTGCGTTGGCAAGATTTGATTCGTTCACATCAAGACCGGCTTTTTTAAGGATATTCTCAATCTGTGGTTTAAGCTCGTTCCACTCGCTGTCACTCATATTTCCCTGACGTATCTTGTATGCATGATCTGCAATCTGTATATTATCGAGAGTTGCTGCACAGTTATTTGACACCATGTACAGCTTGGCATCCATAGATACGTGATAACCATCTGAATTCTCTAAATTGTCCAGTTTATCCACAGCGGCTGCAACTGCATCTATATTCGCATCTGTAGCCGGAACACCACTATCACCGAGCTGTCCTGCGACATGCTGTGCAAATGCTTCACTTCCGACAACCTCTTTTATCTTATCTACATCAATATCGCCTGCATATGCTCTGTAATTCTCGTTATATGCAGCAAGTTCTATCTTAATTCTGTCAACGATATTAGCGCAGTCTTCCTGACTTAAATCATTAAGATTAAATCCATCCTCATTAATCTTCACTGCACCTGCGCCATTTAATCTGTTGAAAAGATTCTTTAAATTTGCCTTGGCATCTGTGGCGCTCTGCATTATCTGTGATTTAATGTCATCTGCTTCTTTCATCAGGCTGTTATATGTATTCTGATCCATCGCCTTTCTGTCAACAGATGCGCCAGACACTACAACACCTGCAAATGCTGCCTGTGCCGCCTCACTCTTTTTATTGTCTGCTATATTGATTGAAGTCCTGCCAGTGCCTGCACCCGCTGCATTAGCACTGTATGCGCCGCTGCCTTGCAGTCCGCTTGTCTTGTTAAATTCTGAACCATCTATATAAATCATATGACCTCCTGATTTTCCATTATCTTGTATCTCTATTCCGATTTGGATATTCCCAGCAAATTGTTTTTCTTCTGATTTGGATATTCCCAGCAAATTTTCGCTTAAAAAGCCAAAAACACCTGTTTTACACTTCGCTAAACCCGACTTTTGGATTTTTCTTGTTATTTTCCTATATTAAGCCAACTTCTGTCTGAATTTTGGATTTTTTCTCTTATTTGCTTGAAATAAAGAGATTGCCCTTTTTCTACCTCTGCTTTAATACCACATTTCCTGCAATTTTGGATTTTTCCCAGAAGAAACGACTATCTAAGCCAAACACATAATAATTTCTTCTGAATATCACTGAAATCACCTGTCTAACCCGCTTTGCTTCTGAATATCACTGAAATCATCTGTCTAACCCGCTTTGCTCCTGAATAACGCAAAAACTGTGTAAAGCATACGCTATACGCTCTACACAGTTTATCGTCATAAATGTTTATTTAATTTAGTTTCTGCCTCGATTGTTCCGCAGAATGTTGCTTCAACTTTACTCTACAGACTGTTTTTCTTATCAAGCTTTTCGGCTGAAAATTCATATACGCACACACCATACTTAGGTATATCAATAAGAAGTGACTGTGTAAATCCATCACACTCATCTGCTATAGCTGTAAGTGTCTTCTTCTGATTCTTCTCATCATTGCCAAGAACCAGCTTATACTTGCCCTTCGCAGGAACGCCTACCTTGAAAGAATCCCTCTGCACTGGTGTGAAGTTAAGCACGAATAACAGATGCTTCTTGCCATTAGGACTTACCCTGTAGAATGAATATACGCTGTTATCCTTGTCATCTGCATTGACCCATTTGAAGCCATCAGGGCTGTAATCTGTCTTATACAGGCAAGGATAATCTCTGTAGAGCTTATTACACTTCTTAGTGAACTGCTGCATTTCTTTATGGTCAGCCTCGCCTAACAGATACCAGTCAAGAGCCTTCTTCTCATTCCACTCATTCCACTGACCGAATTCCTGACCCATGAACAGAAGCTTCTTACCCGGATGACCTGCCATATACGCATACGCAAGCTTCAAGTTAGCGAACTTATCCGCTCTCTCACCCGGCATCTTGCCTATCATTGAACATTTAAGATGAACAACCTCATCATGTGATAATACAAGTATAAATCTCTCGCTGTATGCATACACAAGGCTGAAAGTCAGCTTGCCGTGGTTAAACTTACGGAAATATGGATCAAGCTTCATGTACTCTGTGAAATCATGCATCCAGCCCATATTCCACTTAAATGTGAATCCAAGGCTGTTATAATCGTCCGGATCACCACTTACATTAGGCCATGCTGTAGATTCCTCCGCAATAGTTACAGCCTGTGGGAATCTTACCTTCATCTGGTTGTTGAAATGCTTCAGGAAATCCATCGCCTCAAGATTGCCATTGTCACCATATTTGTTAGGAACCCAGTTGCCCGCTGTTCTTCCATAATCAAGATAAAGCATTGAAGCAACCGCATCAACTCTTAATCCATCTACATGATACTTGTCAACCCAGAACATTCCGTTGGCAATAAGGAAGTTAGACACCTCATTCTTGCCATAATCGAATACCTTTGTTCCCCAGTCAGGATGCTCTCCCTTTCTAGGGTCTGAATACTCATATACGCAGCTTCCATCAAAATTAGCAAGTCCATGTGCATCCTTAGGAAAATGCGCTGGAACCCAGTCAAGAATGACTCCGATTCCCTTGCTGTGCATGTAATCCACAAAATACATGAAATCCTTAGGAGTTCCGTATCTTGCTGTCGGTGCATAATAACCAGTAACCTGATATCCCCATGAACCATCAAAAGGATACTCCGCTATTCCCATAAGTTCTACATGAGTGTATCCCATCTCTGAAACATACTCTGCAAGGTCTTTGACTATCTCCCTGTAATTCATGAAGCCATCTTCTGTTCCATCATCTTTCTTCTTCCATGAACCAATATGACATTCATATATCGACATGGCTGATTCAAGATGATTCTCTCTCTTCTTATTCTCAACCCATGTCTTATCTGTCCACTTAAATCCTTTGAGGTCTGTTATAACAGAGGCTGTATCTGGTCTTAACTGTGCCTGATTAGCATATGGGTCAGCCTTATAAAGCATCTCTCCTGACTGTGATTCTATCAGATACTTATAGCACTGTCCCTCGCACGCTCCCGGAATGAACAGCTCATATACGCCCCCATCTGACACTGGTGTCATGGCATATCCTTCGCCATTCCAGCCATTAAAATCACCTACAACATATACTGCTCTTGCCGCTGGCGCCCATACAACAAAGTAAACACCCTCTTTGCCATCTTTAACAGCTATATGCGCTCCCATTTTATTATATATTTCATAATGAGTGCCTTGTCCGAATAAATATGTATCAAGCTCAGTCATGAAAACCTCAGGTGTATCATTCTTCATGCATTATTCCATCCTTCCATATATGTATTGTTATAATTCAAGTATTATTAATCACGACTTTTGTGTTTTAGATTTCTTACACATTCTGTTAATATGTTAACATTATAACATAGCATATAAAAAAAGGCTAATACTTATTTGTATGATTGAATTAATGTTTTTATTATTACAAATGTTGTGTTATAATCAGCGTATAACGTCAAAGGAGTAGAGATTTAATGATTTACTATTTAATTGGACCAGAACATATCAAGATTCTTACATTTATTAGTGTATTATTTGCATTTGCCCTTACGTGCGCAGCCATTAAATTTGGCAAAAATACTCTTCCAAGAGATGCCGGAAGAGCATACGCAATCAACGGCACTAAATCAGTCGGCAAGCCAAGAGGCGCTGGTATCATATTTATACTTACATTTACATTATCAAGTGTCCTGTTCATTCCAATGAATGCAGAGCTTATTATCTACCTTATACTTGTTCTTGCAGCTATGTTAAGCGGATACCTTGATGACAGTTCCAAGACACCTTGGGGCAACCTTAAAAAAGGTCTTATAGACTTTGCGATAGCTATCATGGGTGCGGTGACATACCTTCACTACAACCCTAATACATTTGAACTTGCATTCAGTACTAATAAGATTGTCACTCTGAATCCTGTTATATACGGAATTCTCATTGTCATACTTATATGGGCAAGTATCAATGTAACTAACTGCTCAGATGGTGTTGATGGTCTGTGCGGAACTCTCTCTGTGGTGACACTTGTCTCAACATATGTTTTATTCAAGTCATACGAGATTGAGCCATATTTCAGACATATTTTACTTATTATGATTGTGTGTATTCTCGGATACTTATGGTTTAATGCATCACCAAGCCGCCTTCTTATGGGCGATGCCGGTTCGCGTGCCATCGGTCTGTTCATTGCATTTACATTTTTGAAGCTCCACAGACCACTTCTTTTCATACCTATGGCACTGATGCTTATACTTGATGGCGGATTAGGATTATTCAAGGTTTCATGTATGAGATTCCTTCATCTTAAGCCACTCAAGAATATCCGTACACCAATCCATGACCATATGAGAAAAAATCGTGACTGGTCAGACCCACAGGTTGTATTCAGATTTGCAATAATTCAGGCGGTCATCTGTATCGCTGTGATTTTCCTTGCTGTTTAGGCTGGCTGAACAATTCTATTTGTTTTAATTTCAGGCATTAGATTTGGAGTTTACATGAGCAATTCCACAAAAAGCTCCAATCCATGAAAAAAAACGGGCAAAATTTGATGGCTGGAATTTAGATTTTTCTTGATATTAAAAAATATGCGGTAAAAATCCAAAATCTCGTGGAAAGTTGGATTTTACCGCATATTTTTTGAATTTGACCCAAAAGTAAGGTTTAGCGAAGTGTAAAACCCGCAATTTTGGATTTTTCAGCACATATTCTTCATACACAGCCAAACATATAAAACATCCCGTAATTTGACTCCACCCGCATAGCAGGTGGGTTTTTGTGTCACATATATTCGTTTCTCCTTGAGAAACTCATAAACAACATGTTCAACAGGCTATACCCTATGCCTTACGCATTACGCCTTATGTCTATGACGGGCGGTCCGCCTGTGCTCACGCTCTTTTATCTGCCTCTGGCGTATCTTCTCCGCACCCTCTTCGTCAGTGCATTTCATTATCCTGACAGCGTAGCTTATGTCGTCATCCGTCTGCTTTACCTTGAATCTTCCCTTGATAAGTCCGTGTTCCTCACACATGAACAAACCATAGTAAGTCTTGCTGTTAGTGGCAAACCACTTGATAAGACGCTTCATAGGCTTGCCGCATTTGAAACATTTGCAGCCTCGCACAACCCTGTCAGAAGCGGCAGTCTCTCTCTTGGCAAATCCCTTGGATACAAACTTCTCATACTCGCCGAAATTAAGATATATCTCATCCTTGCGGCGTTTTGGAATCCTGTATGTGTCTATGCTGTAGAATACTCCAACCTTGTCAATGTCAAGATGCTTCATAACCTTGGCAGTGTATCTCGCATCACAGTCTGCCATGTGAAATTCTTCATCTTCCTCGATTCCAAATTCCTCTATGACACGCTGCAATGTACTTCTCGCCTTGCCATCCTGATACTGTATGCTGTAGAGCTTCTGAAGGTCATAATACAACAAAGGCTGAGCCAGTGTATTCTCTATATTATGATATGTCATATTTCTCTGGAGTTCAGTAAGATCCATGCTTCCCCATGTGCAGAAAGTATAATCTTCCCCACACCACTCCAAAAAATCACTACAGACATCTGTGAAAGGTCTTCCCTTCTCATACAAGTCATCCATAGTGATTCCTAATATCTCACTTATCTTCCTGTGAAGCTTGTCATACGCAACTGGACACACATAAGCTGAAAACTCACCCTGTTCATTCAGGTTCTCGTCCAGCTTGACAGCTCCAATCTGTATTATCTCAAATGGCATCATCGCCTCTGATGTCGATTTGCCACCCGGACTCTGATTCCATTCAAGGTCAAATACTATATAATTCATCACGTTCCCCATATAAAACTATTTTGTTAATAATTATTTTAATTATAACGTGTATAGAGGCTTATGTCGACATTTTTTTATATATAAAATAATATAATGATGTTGGGTCAAGAGGTCAAAAAACCTCTTGCAAGCAAGCTTGCATCGGCTTTCTGAC
>URGC01000087.1 GCA_900547255.1 uncultured Eubacterium sp.
TTTCGTGTGTTATGGGTTCAGTTTGTTATGCCGAACATTGCATCAATTGAAGGAATTTTTATGCTGTATCCTATTTCGTGGACGATTGGTTCAGGCTTGATGATTCTATATACATGGAAAGGACAATGGCTCATTGATTATGAAAAACGGAGGTAAAAAAGATGGAGTTTGTAACATTAAATAATGGATTAAAAATGCCGATGGAAGGATTTGGTGTATATCAGGTCACGAATCTTTCGGAGTGTGAGGAAGCAGTATATAACGCAATTCTGGCTGGATACAGACTGATTGATACCGCTTCAGTATACAGAAATGAAGAGGCGGTTGGAAATGCCATAAGGCGGGCTATTGAAGAGAAAATTGTTACCAGAGAAGAATTGTTTATTACGACAAAACTTTGGGTGCAGGATTATGAAAATGTACAGGAGGCTATTGAGTCATCTTTGAAAAAACTTGGAACAGATTATTTGGATTTGTATCTGTTTCACCATTCCATGGGCGATTATATTGGTGCTTATCGAGTTATGGAACAGAATTATAAAGAAGGAAAGCTAAAGGCAATCGGTGTATGTAATTGTTATCCGCATGTTTTAACAGATATTTGTGAGACTGTAGAAATCATTCCGGCAATCAATCAGATTGAGTTACATCCATTTTACCAACAGCCATTGGCACTTGAAGTGGCAGAAGCATATGGTGTTACCTGTGAAGCATGGGGACCTTTTGCAGAAGGCGGGCATGGTATTTTTTCACATCCTGTTTTGACAGAGATCGGAAACAAATATGGGAAAACCGCAGCACAGGTAGCGTTACGTTGGAATGTGGACAGAGGTGTTGTAATAATTCCGAAATCGGTTCATAAGGAAAGAATGGAGCAGAATATGGATATATGGGATTTTAAGTTGAACGAAGAAGATATGCAAAAAATAGCGGAACTTGATACTGGAAAGAGTGAGATCAATAACCGCTTTGACCCTGAATATGTAAAACGCATTCATACAGTGAAAGCGCATGAGTAGTTGATATATGGGACAAAGTATGTCTGAAGGGAAAAGATAAAATTAAAGAATACTTGATATGGCTGGCAGCATATGTTAGAATAGCGATAGTTAAGGAAAGCTGGAGGTTATACTCTGGCTTTCCTTATTTTTTACAGCTTATTGTGCTATAATGAATATAGTACAAGTCAGAAGTAACTCTGGAATGGTAAAGTAAGGTGATTTTATGAAGGTTTCAGGGGATTACAAATAGTCAGGAAGCAGGAAAATATTATGAAGACAGACGTTCTGGGATTGATGGCAGCCTGTTCGTACGCACTGGATTGTGTGGAAGCAGAGCTTGTTAATGTAACTAATAATCATGCAAAAAGAGTTGCTTATATGAGTGTTGGCATAGCCGATGAAATGGGTGTTAAGGGCGAGAGCTTGCAGGATTTGGCGGTATGTGCGTTACTTCATGATAATGCATTAACACAGTATATTCAGGAGGAACTTCATAATGATATTTCTCAGATTGCTGTCACTAATGGGATAACGCAGCTTGGAGCACATTGTTCACTGGGCGAGCAGAACATACAGAGCCTTCCGTTCCATACAAATGTATCAGGTGTAATTTTATATCATCATGAAAATGCAGATGGCAGCGGACCTTTTGGGAAGAAATGGAATGAAATTCCTCTTTTTGCAAGGATAATTCATCTGTGTGACCTGCTCGATATATCTTGTATCAGCAATCAATCGGCAGATACGTGGAAGAAAATACAGCATTTTCTTCAAAAAACAGAAGGAACAATGTTTGATAAAGAATGTGTTGAAGCATTTTTTAAAGTATTTTCAGAAGATAATCTGAGTATGATTGATGATGATAATCTGGATAAAATGCTGTGGGATAAAGTTCCAAGAATAGAGCAGGAATTAAGTTTTGCACAGATAAAGGCGGTTGCGAATTTCTTTGCAAACATAATAGATTATAAATCCCCATTTACAAGCACTCATTCAATAGGTGTTGCCGATTGTGCAGAAAAAATGGTGCGATTCATGGGTTTTGACGAGGAAACTGTTGAAAAAATGTACCTTGCAGGGGCATTGCATGACATTGGCAAAGTGGCTATAGGCAATGAAATTCTGGAAAAGCCGGGTAAGCTGACGGATGAGGAATTTCAGAGCATGAAACACCACGCGGCATATTCGTATTACATATTATCAGGAATCAAAGATTTTGAAGAGATTCGTGACTGGGCAGCATTCCACCATGAGAGACTTGATGGCACAGGCTATCCTTTTGGAAAAACAGCACCAGAACTGAACACGCAGGAGCGCATTATGGCATGTGTGGACATTTATCAGGCTTTAACTGAAAGCCGTCCTTACAAAGCTGGAATGTCTCATGAAAAAGCATGCGGTATTCTCTCAGATATGGCTGACAAAGGCTGGATTGATGCAGAGATTGTTAAAAATGTCCGCAGGTGTTTTGACAGGGAGTAGTTTGCAAAATTTTCCCCTAAAATTTATTTGACATTTCTGAAAAAGAAAAATATAATAATGCACAGACGAGTAGCAGACTAGCGTAAATCCAGTTTTGCTGCTCGTTTTTTGTGCACCTGCTGTCGCACATTATGAAAATATATAATACAGTTAAAAAGTGTGTAGCTTATCAGCGTAAGTCCAGCTTATGCGATAAACTGCACACTTTTTTGTGTGGAGAAGGAGGAAAATATTAAGATGGCAGAAAGTAACAAGATGAAGGAGATGCCGGTAAATAAGCTCATGGTTCAGATGGGATTACCAATGATTTTATCTATGGCATTACAGGCAGTCTATAATATTGTAGACAGTGCCTTTGTTGGTAACATGAGAGTGGGAAGTGAGGCAGCCCTTAATGCGCTTACACTTGTATTCCCGGTTCAGATGCTTATGGTTGCGATTGGAATTGGAACAGGAGTGGGAACGAATGCGTTGCTTGCAAGGACACTCGGACAGGGCAATGCGAAGAAAGCAGCCAGGGTTGCAGGAAATAGTTTATTTCTTGGAGCGGTTATTTATGCAGTATGTTTATTGTTTGGAATTTTTGGGGTAAAAGCATACATATTGTCACAGACAGTTGATTCAGAGGTTATCTCAATGGGAACGAGTTATCTTAGAATATGTTGTGTGTTGTCTTTTGGAATGGTTTTCTTTTCACTGTTTGAGAAGTTATTACAGGCAACAGGACGTTCCTTGTATTCAACAATAGGTCAAGTGGTTGGAGCAGTAATAAATATTATTCTTGACCCAGTTATGATATATGGTATCGGACCTTTTCCTGAGATGGGAGTAGAGGGTGCTGCATACGCAACTGTAATAGGACAGATTTTATCAGCCATATTATTATTAATTTTTCATCTGAGATTAAATAAAGAATTTGAGCACGATATGAAATATATAAAACCAGACGCCACAATTATCAGGGAAATATATTCAATTGGACTTCCTGCAATCATTGCACAGGCACTTATGTCAATTATGGTTTATGTTATGAATCTTATTTTGAAATTCAATCCATCGGCGCAGACCGCATACGGATTGTTCTACAAAGTACAGCAGTTTGTGTTGTTCCTTGCATTTGGCTTAAGAGATGCAATCACACCAATAATTGCATTTGCTTATGGAATGGGAAGTAAAAAGAGAATTAAGGACGGCATCAGGTATGGCTTGATATATACAGCCGCTTTGATGATTTTAGGAATAATTATTACAGAGATTTTTCCAAATGCATTTGCAACTCTGTTTAATGCCGGACAGTCAAGGGAGTATTTTATCGGAGCAATGAGAATTATATCTATCAGCTTTATATTTGCAGGAATAAATGTTACATATCAGGGAATTTATCAGGCATTAGATGGAGGTATTGAATCTCTTGTGATTTCGCTTCTAAGACAGCTTGTGATTATACTTCCATTGGCAGGAATTTTCTCCGTTTTTGTAAGAAATGATCAGGCAGGAGTTTCACTGATATGGTGGGCATTTCCAATAACAGAGCTTATAGCTTGTCTTGTAGGATATGTATTTTTAAAGAGAATTAAAAGGAACAGAGTTGACAGTTTAGGATAAGGAGGAATTGGTGATGGCTAAAAGAATTATTACAATAAGTAGAGAATTCGGAAGCGGTGGTCGTTTCATCGGCAGGCAGGTGGCAGAAAAACTTGGAATTGCATACTATGACAAGGATATAATAGCCCAGATAGCAGAGCAGTCGGGATTTTCACCGGAATATATTCAGAAAAATGCGGAATTATCTCCGAAAAAAGGCTTATTTGCATATGCCTTTGCTGGACGTGATGTTACAGGAAAATCAATCGAAGACATGGTGTATGAAGCTCAGAGAAAGGTCATTCTTGATATCGCAGATAAAGAAAGTTGTGTGATTATTGGTCGAAATGCGGATTACATCTTAAAAGATCGTGATGATGTTCTGAATGTTTTTATACATGGAAATAAGCCAGAAAAAACAAAGCGCATCTGTGAGTTATACAATGTTACAAAAGCAGAAGCCGCCAAAATGATGGCAGATATTGATAAAAGGCGTATGACAAATTATCGCTTTTACACAGAGCAGAAGTGGGGAGTGGCAGGTAATTATACATTGTCATTGAACAGTTCAGAATTGGGATATGATATGTGCGAGAAGATTATAATGGAATGTACGAAATAAAGAATATGCCTGTGTCTCTGTGTTCTCAGCGTAAAGAAATTATTGTATATCTCGCTGCTTAGAAATATAATATTAAGCAGTATAGAAATACTTACTTTTCCGCTTATGTTCGGCGCAGACAGCCTGTGGGGCGTTATGCCGGTTGTGGGAGCGATAGCTTTTGTGGTAAGTATGTGTTTCGTGATGAAGAAAAATTGAGGTCATAATACATATGGATAAACAAGAGACAGGCACAGCCTATTACCATCTTCCGGGGCTGTTTGAATTTTATGAATTGTACAGGGTTTTCCTGCCATTATTCCGCGAGCACAGGGAATACTTCTATGACTGGTGCGACATAGGTTCTATATATGGTGCGCCGGCAGATTGTATCTGGGGTGGAGGACGCGTCGGATTCGGAGAGGCGGAGCCGGAGGAAGTTCTTGAACTTATGCAGGAATATGGAATTTCAGCAAGGCTTACATTCAGTAATTCACTGCTTAAAAAGGAACATCTGGAAGATAAGAGATGTAATGCGCTCTGTACCATGTTTGAGAATAAAGATGATGTGGCAAATGGCATTATTGTCCACTCAGATTTGCTTTTAGATTATCTGAAAGCAAATTATACGGGATTTTATTATGTATCATCAACAACTAAGGTTCTCACGGATTTTGAGGATTTTTTACGGGAGACAGATAGAGAGGACTTCCACTATGTTGTGCCAGATTTCCGCCTGAATAAAACATTTGAACAATTAAATGCAATGTCACAATGGCAGAAAGATAAGGTGGAATTCCTGTGCAATGAATGTTGCTGGTTTGGCTGCAATGACAGGAAGAACTGTTACGAGGCTGTCAGCCGCAAAAATCTTGGAGAAAAATATCCAGAACACCGCTGTGTAGCTCCTGATTCTGGCGATGGTTACAGATTTTCTAAGGCGATGAGCAATTCGGGCTTTATCGGAGTAGATGATATTAAAAATACATATATTCCTATGGGATTTACCAACTATAAAATCGAGGGCAGAGGACTTGGAAGTGCGCTTGTCTTAGAGTTTCTTCTATATTATATGACTAAACCGGAATATCAGATACATGCAAGGGAAGCCATATATCTGGATAATATGCTTGATTTATTCTAAGCTGACACATATAGTGATAATGTATAGCAAAAACATCAATGGGTTTAAAAATAATTAAAACCATTGGTGTTTTTGCTTCGCAATGATAAAATAATTAAAACTAGTCAGGAGGTGCATTATGGTAAAACGAGAACAATATCTTGAGCGGATACGTCCCTTTTATGATTCAGAGATGGTAAAGGTAATAACAGAAATCAGAAGATGTGGAAAATCAACAATTATGAAGCAGATAATTGAAGAGATAAGCCGAAATGGCATTGCAGATGACCATATTTTATATATTAATTTTGAAATATATAAATATAGAAAAATTAGTAATCCAGATGCATTTAATGATTACGTGGTAAAAAAGTTCTTGCATATGAAGAAAAAACGTATGTATGTGACTTGGGCTTTTTCCGACTAAAGAAGAACAGGGTTAAAGATGAGTATAACTATATTGTAGAAACAATCTGTTATAACGAGCTTATTTCAAGAGGATACAAGGTATATATAGGAAAGACATATAAGGGAGAAGTAGATTTCATTGCAGAAAAAGGGCAGGAAAAGTTTTATCCAATGTGTCGTAAAACCCCTTGCTTTAGCTATGGGGATATAAGACACTTCCATCGAATTTACGCAAGTAATTGAAGATGGAACAGAATTAGCTTGTATTAGATATATAAATGTGGAATAACACAACTATGAATATGCTACAAATCGTAATCAAGCAGTATATCGAAAACCAGAAAACATCGCAAAGACAAAAGGACAAGTTAGGATAATGCAAAAAGGTATAAAATTTAGAATCTACCCAAACAGAGAACAGCAAAATATCATCAATCAAACGTTAGGTTGTTGCAGACTAATCTACAACAAAGGTCTTGCTATGCGTAATGAAGCCTACCAGAATGGTAATAAAATCGGCTACTCACAGACTTCCGCAATGCTGACAGAGTTAAAGAAACAAGATGATTTTGTATTTCTTAAAGTGGTAGATTCTATTGCTTTACAGCAATCCTTACGTGACCTTGACAGAGAATTTGTAAATTTTTTTCAGAAACGTGCAAGGCATCCACAGTTCAAGAGCAAACATAATCAGCATCAATCCTATAGAACAATAAACCAAGGAGATAATATCCGTATTGTTGGAAAGTATATCAAACTTCCGAAATTGGGATATGTCAAAGTGCGACAATCTATGGAAGTAGATAAAATCAACAATGTAACCATTGAGCATACACCTACAGGTAAATACTTTGCAGTTTTAAACGTGGACTTTGAACCACAGCCAATGCTTAATCAAGGTGGTAAGATTGGTATTGATGTAGGTATTAAAGAATTCTATTCCGACAGCAACGGAAATGAGATACCTAATCCTAAATACCTTGAAAAATCAATGCGTAAGCTCATGCGTGAACAGCATAAACTGTCACGTAAAGAAAAAGGTTCAAGTAATCGAAATAAACAGCGTATAAAAGTCGCTTTAGTCCATGAAAAGATTACTAATCAGAGAAATGATTTTTTACAGAATGAATCCACGAAGCTGATTCGTGAAAACCAAACCATCTGCATAGAGGATTTGAAAGTAAAAAATATGATGCGTAATCATAAGCTGGCGCAGCACATAGGTTCTGTGTCATGGTCAAAGTTCTTTGATATGTTGTTGTATAAATCTGCATGGTATGGGAATGACATTGTAAAAGTTCCTACAATGTATCCGAGCAGCCAGACGTGTTCCTGCTGTGGATACAAAAATCCACTGGTAAAAAGTCTGTCTGTCCGCAGATGGGAGTGTCCAAAATGCCATACAAAGCATGATAGGGATACCAACGCAAGTATCAACATATTGAATAAAGGATTGCAAATGCAGTCAGCATAGTAAACATAAAACAACAGAACATATGAAACTGCACCGTAGGGCATACGGGAACAGTATAATCTAGCTTGTGGACACTGTGTAAGACATTGAGATACCGAATGGTATCAGCCAATGCAGTAGTGGTTGAAGCAAGAATCCCCCTGCTTTAGCTGTGGGGAGTGTCAAGTACAGGCAGCTTATCTGTTAAGTGATGAGCAGGTGATTGAATGGGAATTTGGTGCATACAGGAATATAGAGGACAATTATCCTAAATATGTAGTATCAATGGATCATATCCAGCTTTCAATGGATGGAATTATTCATAAGAATTTAATTGATTTTTTGCTCAGAAGATGATGTTTAATCTATACCTCTCCTCAAATTTGTGCTAATATGTACAAGTTAACTAAATAGAATTCAAATTGGAGAGCATAGATGGAAATCAGCATATAAAAGCAGTTGGGCTGATTGAAAGGGACATAATGAGTAATTTTATAACAAAACAATTTTATAAGCAGCGCAGTGATTTTGAGGAGTCATGTGTTGAGAGAGACAAGAAATTCACATTTCCATCAGGAGTGGATTACACTAAAGATATTGCGTATGCAGATGACAACAATAAGGCACACCGCCTTGATATATACAGACCACAGGACAGAGCCGGACAGGTGCTGCCAGTTGTAATCAATGTCCACGGCGGCGGACTTCTGCTTGGCAATAAGGAATTTAACAAGTATTTCTGCGCGTTGTTAAGCCTTAAAGGTTATCTTGTATACAGCATAGAATATCAGCTTATTCCAGACTGCACGATATATGACCAGTTCAAGGATGTATTCATGGCAGTGGATTATATAAAGGGACGCATAATATCAGATAATGGCGATATGGCTCATGTATACATGGTTGGAGACAGCGGTGGAGCGTGCCTTATAACATATGTCAATGCAATCCAGAATAATGATAATATAGCAAAGGCAGCAGGTGTCACACCATCAGACCTGCATATCAACGCACTTGCACTGATAAGTGGAATGTTCTACACATCAAGATTTGATAAGATTGGAATGTTTCTCCCTACATTTTTATATGGTAAAAAGTATAAGAAATCGCCATTTGGCAAGTATGTCAATCCAGAGAACAAAGAGCTTGTAGATGCCCTTGCGCCAGTCTGGATGGTGACAAGCCATGACGATTATTTAAGAAAATATACAATAAATTTTGAAAAGGCACTGGCTGATGCCGGTAAGGAGCATGAGCTTGTAGATTTTGAAGCTAATAAGAGCCTTACACATGCATTCAGCGTATTTGAGCCATTTCTTCCAGAGAGCGGACAGGTTGTAGACCTGATAGCAGAGTATCTCAGGAAGTACTAGTACTTTAGGCTGCACATATATTATAGTTTCAAGTCAATTCCGTTACTGTCAAGACCGGAATAATTGATGACCGCAACATGCTTATCACTAAGGTAGGCATGTTTTTCATTTTTATCATAGTAGTCTGACAGGAATGATACGTCAATTCCCATGTCAGAGGCTTTCTGCTTTAACTGCTCATCCGACATATCAGTGTCTATGGTAAGCAGGAAATGTAATCCGGCATTTTCCTGGCTGATTGACACATAATCTGCCAGCCAGCTCTGGCGTATCTGGCTTATAAGCTGGTCGCGGATAGTCTTGTACTGGATTCTCATGCGGTTGATATGCCTTTCAAGACATCCGTCATTGATAAATGTGGCAAGTGTGTACTGCTCAAAATTAGATACAGTGCATGAGTAGAAGCCCAGCTTTTCCTTGAATCTTTCCAGTAAATGTGCGGGAAGAACCATATAACTGATTCTGATTGTAGATGCCAGTGTCTTAGAAAATGTGTTGAAATATATAACCTTTTCAGAGGCATCTATTGAAAACAGCGAAGGAATAGGCTTTCCCTGCAACCTGAATTCACTGTCGAAATCGTCCTCGATTATGTATCTGTCGTCTGACTCGTTAGCCCAGCCAAGAAGGCTGTATCTTCTGCCGACAGATGTAACTACACCAGTTGGAAAGTGGTGTGAAGGCGATATCTGTATAACATCTGTTTCTTTTAGTATATCCTGGTCAGGAAGAATACCTTCTCCGTCCATCTGTAATGATACAGTTTCAACATCAAGCGAGTGATATATATTCCTGATTTTGTTGGAACATGGATTCTCCAGTCCATAGATTTTATCTCGTCCGAGAAGCTGCACGATAAGTCCATACAGGTACTCAGTTCCGGCACCTATTATAATCTGGTCGGGTGACACATTAATTCCTCTGAAATCATAAAGATGCTTGGCGATAGCTTCACGGAGCGGCCACACGCCGCCAACAGAAGGCTTTGACAGGAGCTTGTCCTCCTGCTCGCTTAATGTCTGGCGCATTATTTTAGACCATGTGGCGAATGGAAAGCTCTCAGTGGCAGTCCTGCTTGATATGAAATCAATGAATTCATCTGATGGAGCTTCTTCTGGCATCTCATATGAAACTGGCTGAAAAGGAGCCTTTTTTATCTGCTTTTCTATTGCTGATACAAAAAATCCCTTTTTAGGCATGGAATATATGTACCCCTCCGCCATGAGTTGTCCATAGGCGTTCTCAACAGTAACGGTACTGATTCCGTGATTTTTTGCAAATGCCCTTTTAGAAGGGAGCTTCTCGTTGGCAGCCAGTTTGCCATCTACAATGTCATCACGTATACATTGATAGATATATTCGTAAAGGCTTAACCCTTTTGTGTCAGTAATAGAATATGTAAGCATATAATCTTACCTTCCTTAATATAATAGTAAAAGTATGTCTATATAATGGCAAATGTATGCCTATGTGATATATATATCACAAATGTACGGTACAGGTCAAAAAATCTTTTAAAAATGTATTTTTATAGTCAAGTCCATTTTTGTGTGTAAATTCGTTTCA
>URGC01000088.1 GCA_900547255.1 uncultured Eubacterium sp.
TCTTAAAGAATTTTCAGGGTTGTTTTACTGTTCAGTTATCAAGGTTCTATATGCTCAAATCTGATTCGCTCAAATTTAAAAGCTTTTATCATGTCGCTCGCAGCGACTTGATTATATTAACATCATTGTCATATCTTGTCAACAACTTTTTTAAAAAAGTTTTGAAGATTTTCAACTCCGTTATTAGGAGTAAAAAACCACTTTGTTCAAGTGGTTTTTTACAGCGGAGAGGATGGGATTCGAACCCATGCGCCCGTGAAGACAAACGGTTTTCAAGACCGCCCCGTTATGACCACTTCGGTACCTCTCCAAGCTATTTAATTGACTGCTTCGTCAACAGCTCGTTTATAATATCATGCATATTATGGTTTGTCAACACTTTTTCAAAAAAAATTTTAAAATTTTCAAATCTTCTTTTGTTGTCACTTTGATATTAGTGTACAAACCCCTTGAAATATGGGGTTTGCGGGTTCCAAAGTTTTCCATAACCATTGCATCATCTGTGATATTCAAATCAGTATTTTTGTCATTTTTTAATTTATTATAAGCATTTTTTAATTCCTGATACATGAATCCCTGAGGAGTCTGTATCATCCATAATGTATTTCTGTCAGGAGTATCTACCACATTACCATCGCAGTCAACAATCTTAATTGTATCTTTAGATGGAACTGCCATTACGCTGGATCCATATTTTACAGTATCATCAATACAGATATTAATATAATCCGGCTCTATGCATGGACGTGCCCCATCGTGCACAAGAACAATATCTGTATGCGGATTCACCTTTTCCATTCCATTCATAACCGAATTATATCTTTCTTTGCCGCCATCTGCATAGGCTCTAACCTTTGCAAATCCAGCTTCAGATATAATCTGGTCGCAATATGTGTGTTCACTTGCTCCGTATATAACAGAATCACCTGTCACAATAACGATATCATCCACATTGCTTTCTTCAAATGCCCTGATTGTATAGTACAGAATGGGCTTATCATCCACCTGTATATACTGTTTGGGAATATCTGTATTCATTCTTGTGCCTTTACCGCCAGCAAGAATAATAGCTGTTGTATGCATTATCTCTCTCCTAATTTGAGGTTAGGCACAGCATTAAGGTCGTAGCCATGTCTTGTTCCATTGATATACTCGTAATATCCTGCCGCACCAATCATAACCGCATTATCTGTACACAATCCTGGTGATGGAGAATAAAACTTCACCCCTGCTTCATCACACGCTGATTTGAGTGCAGCTCTAAGGGCAGAATTAGATGCAACTCCGCCTGCAACAGCCAGTTTGTCAAACTTCTGCTCTTTGACGAGTTTCATTGCTCTCGATACAAGTGCATCAACAACTGCATTCTGGAATGAAGCAACAAGGTCTGCCTTATTGATATGCTCACCCTTCATCTCGTATTTGTTAAGTGTATTAAGCACAGCGGATTTGATTCCACTGAACGAAAAATCATATGGTGCATCATCAACCTGTGCGCGTGGAAATTCAAATGCGTGAGGATTGCCCTCTTTGGCAAGCTTATCAACCTTTGGTCCGCCTGGATAACCCAGTCCCACTGCTCTTGCAACCTTGTCAAACGCCTCTCCTGCCGCATCATCTCTTGTTCTTCCTATAATCTCATAACTGCCATAATCGTTCACCTTGACAAGATGAGTATGGCCTCCTGATACAACAAGTGCCGCAAAAGGAGGTTCAAGATCTGGATTTTCAACATAATTTGCGCTGATATGTCCCTCTATATGGTGCACTCCTACAAGCGGTTTGCCTGTTGCAAACGCCAGAGCTTTAGCCTCTGCCACCCCGACAAGAAGTGCGCCGACAAGCCCCGGTCCATAAGTCACTGCTATCGCTGTTATATCATCAAGCGTGACATCTGCCTGTTTTAAAGCCAGTTCTATAACGCCATCTATATTCTCTATATGCTTTCTTGATGCTATCTCAGGCACTACGCCGCCATAATTCGTGTGGATATCTATCTGTGAATTGATAACATTAGACAGAACTTCCCTGCCATTCTTTACAACTGCTGCCGCAGTCTCATCACACGAACTTTCAATAGCCAGAATCAGTACATCTTCCAACTTTATTAACCTCCTACTTAAACTAAGCCAGCTCCCAGTAAAGAATCTTCCATCTCTTATCACTGTCCTGACGAAGCATGAATTTTGTCTTTGACATTGTCAGTTTGTCACCCTCGCGTAAGGCGAACGTCACATATAAAGACGCATATTTCCTGCCCTGAAATGTCTTGTAATTAACCAATGCGCTGTCATCTATACTGACATCTGATATAAATCTGTTATTAGATCTGTAATCCTCTATATCCTGCTTTAACGCCTTATAGAACTCGCTATCTGTCTGTGTTCCTTTTAACTCTGAATCAAAAAGCTTTCTCGCCTGGCTGCCGAGCTGCTCAATCTGCTCATCTGTGAGCTCAGATTTATAATATGCTGTTGCTATCTTTGCATATAGCTTCACAACCTCTTTAGGCGATTCTGGATAGTTATTATCTATATCAAGCGCAAGAATACTGGAAAGCTGCTGGTTTGTCACGGCTTTCTGGGTAGAATCAAGCGTAGGCTCTCTTCTTGAAATATAAAAGAAATATGCCACGCAGAGCACCGCAATCGTTGTAACAAGCGTTATCATCTTACCATATTTTTTCATAATACCACGCTCCTTTTCATCAGTCTCTAAACATAAGGTCTACCGACTTTCCATCACTTCCAAGCTCTGCTGCCGGGAATATTCTCCTTGCACGGTCTATATAATCCCCCGGTCTTACAAGAGACGGGCTGAAATGTGTAAGCCACATCTGCTCAACCTCCGCAGTCTTCGCCATTCTGGCAGCCTCCTCGAAAGTCATATGTCTGTTCTCTTTTGCCTTGCACTCTTTATCATTCTCTCCATACATGCCCTCACATATGAACAAATCAGAGCCCTTGGCATTGTTAACAATTGAATCAACCGGTCTTGAATCTGTCGTATATGTCACTTTAAGGCCTTTTCTTGCCTCACCCATAACCATATCAGGATAAAATGTTTTATCGCCTGCAGTGATACTCTGGCCATGCTGGAGCTTATTCCACATCTGTTGCGGTATGCCAAGCTCCATAGCCTTCTTAGCGTCAAATTTGCCTATTCTTGGTATACTGATGCTGTAGCCATAGCATGTGACTGTATGATTAACTTTAAAAGCATCTATTTCATATCCGTTAATCGAGAAATGCTCCTGTGGATTATTAATCTCTATACATTTTAACTCATACGGAAGCTCTGGCGCTATCACCCTTAACGATGAAACAACCCTTGACAGTCCCTTTGGCCCGATAAGTGTAACAGGTTCTGTTCTGTCTGAATTGCCTATCGTAAGGAGAAGTCCCGGCAATCCGCTGATATGGTCAGCGTGATAATGTGTAAAGCATATAACATCTATAGGATTGAAACTCCAGCCTTTTTCCTTGATTGCAATCTGGGTTCCCTCTCCACAGTCTATCAAAAGACTGCTTCCATTGTATCTTGTCATAAGTGCTGTCAGCCAGCGATTAGGCAGTGGCAGCATTCCACTGGTTCCAAGCAGACATACATCAAGCATATTATTGTTCCATCCTTCTCTTTTATTGTTATCGGTTAAATGTAATCACTTTTTGACATGACAAGAGCATCCTCAACCGGTCTTTCATAGAATCTTTTTCTCCTGCCAATCTCTTTATATCCCATCTTCTTATACAGATTAATAGCCGGTACATTGCTTTCACGCACTTCAAGAAAATACGTATCAACATTCTTGGCACTACCGGCAGCATGAAGTTCTTCCATAAGCTTCTGTGCTATTCCTCTGCCACGGTAATTCTGGTCAACCGCCATATTCGTTATATTGCCCTCTCCCAGAACTGTCCACATGCCGCAATATCCTGCAATCTTTCCATCATATTCACATACAAGATATACATTATCAGGATTTCCACATGCATCTTTGAATGATTTGTCAGACCACGGAAGTGAAAATATAACATTTTCAATATCACATACAGCACTCACGTCATCATCAGTCATAGGTCTTATATTGTACATGACTTGCCTCCAGCTCTCTTTCCGCCTGTGATGGTCTTATATAATCAGGTACAACCCTGCTTCCATCCATGCTCTTTCCATCATTGTACATCTGCATCGCCAGAACAGCAACACTTGCCGCGCGCTGGGTATTCATATTAGGTGCAGCATATGTATAGCCGCATGTTATATTTTCTTTCACCTTGTCAATGACAGATATTCCATCTCCCATTATGACAACATTCTTTCCAAGCTGGTTAAGGCGTTCAACCATCTCTGCATCGCTGTATAAGCCCTTTTCAATGTCACACACAAGCTTACCGCATTCAAAATGATAAACTGCCCCATATACGTGATTTCTCCTTGCATCCATAACAGTGCACACATATACATCTGTACCTGTATAATTATATGCCATAGCCTCCAGAGTTGGCACTGCTACTACAGGAATATTATTAGCAAATGCAATTCCCTTTGCAGTTGCAACCCCTATTCTCAAGCCAGTAAACGAACCTGGGCCTACTGATACTCCTATAAGGTCGAAGCTGTCTGGCTTTGTCTCTGTCATGGTACATATCTGGTCAATCATAGGAAGTAATGTCTGTGAATGTGTCTTTTTATAATTAATAGTATACTCCGCTGTCACTATATCATCAGTAAGTACAGCCACTGATGCTGTCACAGCCGAACTTTCTATAGCAAGAACTCTCATATTACTCACGTCCCTCCTGTATAGTTATACCCCTGTAATCGAATCCCTTATCAAGATTCTTCTCAATTCTTACATATGTTGTATTCTCCGGGAACAGCTCTGGAAACAGATTACCCCATTCAACAAGACACACTCCATCTGAATAGAAGTATTCTTCATATCCTATCTCATCCATCTCCTCGCATGAGCCAAGCCTGTACACGTCAAAATGATACAGTGGCAGACGTCCCTGTGTATATTCCTGTATTATTGTAAATGTCGGACTGCATATAGGCTCATCTATTCCAAGCCCGTCTGCGAATCCTTGTGTAAATACAGTTTTTCCTACTCCAAGGTCACCCTCAAGGCATATTATCTGCCCAGGTTCAGCCTCCTGTCCCATTCTGAATCCACAATCATATGTCTCTTTTGAACTGTTCGTTTCTATAACCATACGTTTCCTTTCACGCAGTGCCTATTGCTCTGCTGCCTGATGGCATTTCTCGATAACATTTTTCTTATTAAGCTTTATCTGATAAGGCGATAACTTTTTCTCTGCCATCTCTATAAATCCTTCTGCACTATCGCCGAGGCATCTGTAAGGTATAACATTAGCCCTGACTGCTGTTATATACAATATAATACTTCTGCCTGTTGATTTCATCTTGAAGATATCTTCCCACAGAAGTTCTTCTGATACATCATTCTGGCTGAGTGTAATCTTCTCCTCTGTCACTGTATATTTTACAGGGTCAGAAAATGCTTTGACAGACTTCATCTGCTTCTTGACTTTCAGAAGCATGCCAATCGGTGTATACACTGTGAAAAACAAGCCAAAAAACGCCATCATCAATGTGTATGCCACATTATAATTGCCAAATGATAAAACGCATATAACCAGACAGATTATACCGAATATAAGGCTTGCTATACCGCTGAAGCTGTGATAATTATGATATATTTTAAAATTCATCAGGTCTTTTTCTTTAATATCAGTCTCAAAAGACACGCTTTCAACTGTTTTATTATCCATCGCTAAACAACCTCCGTGATATTAACGCATGAACTTAGATAATCCGCCAAGATTAAGTCCATCTTTCTTCTTAGAAGCTCTGTTATCGTTCTTTCTGTTCTGCTGTCCACCCTTCTGTCCCTGTGGTCTGTTAGCAGCTATCTTTCTGTTGGCAGCTTCCTTCTCATCAAGAATCATTGAAAGAGATATTCTTGCCTTAGGAACATCTACTTCCATAACTCTTACATCAACAATATCTCCAACACTGACAACGTCAAGAGGATGCTCAACTCTTCTGTCTGCGCACATCTGTGATATATGCACAAGTCCGTCCTGATGTACCCCTATATCGACAAATGCTCCGAAATCAATAACATTTCTTACAGTACCTTTAAGTATCATGCCCGGTGTAAGATCTTTCATATCAAGAACGTCCTTACGAAGAATTGGCTTAGGCATCTCTTCTCTTGGGTCTCTGCCCGGCTTCTCTAATTCCTTAACGATATCTTCAAGAGTCACTTGTCCTATGCCAAGCTTCTCTGTCATCTCTTTCATATCTTTAATCTTGCTCTTGAGTCCGATAAGTTCTCCCGAACTGATTGAATTAATATCATATCCAAGTAATTCAAGAAGCTTGGTTGCAGCCTCATAACTCTCTGGATGCACACTTGTAGCATCAAGCGGATTATCTCCACCGCTTATTCTCATGAATCCGGCACACTGCTCGAATGCCTTAGGTCCAAGCTTCGCAACCTTTAAAAGCTGCTTTCTGTTAGTAAATCTTCCGTTAGTCTCTCTGTAGTCAACAATGTTCTTGGCAACAGCCTTAGAGATTCCTGAAATATATTCAAGAAGTGATGCTGATGCTGTATTAAGGTCAACACCAACTTTATTAACACTGTCCTCAACAACACCTGTAAGTGTCTCTGAGAGCTTCTTCTGATTGCAGTCGTGCTGATACTGTCCAACTCCTATCGATTTAGGGTCAATCTTAACAAGCTCCGCAAGCGGATCCTGTACTCTTCTTGCTATTGATACTGCACTTCTCTGGGCAACGTCAAAATCAGGGAATTCTTCTGTTGCAAGCTTACTTGCAGAATATACTGATGCGCCAGCCTCATTAGTTATAACATAATCCACATTAGTAAGGTTCATCTCTTTAATCATATCCGCAATTATCTGCTCTGATTCTCTTGAAGCTGTACCATTACCGCATGAAATAAGTGTTATGCCATATTTGTCGATTAACTTCTTAACCTCTGCCTTTGCCTCTGCAACCTTGTTGTGCGGCATTGTAGGGTATATAACCTTAGTATCAAGAACTTTTCCTGTAGGGTCAACAACAGCAAGCTTACAGCCCGTTCTAAATGCCGGGTCCCATCCAAGTACAACCTTGCCGGCGATTGGTGGCTGTAAAAGAAGCTGTTCGAGGTTCTTGCCGAATACCTTAATTGCTCCATCTTCCGCTGTGTCTGTTAGGATATTCCTGATTTCTCTGTCTATCGCAGGTGCAATAAGTCTGTCATATGCATCTTTAATCGCATCTTTGATATATGGTGTTGTATACTCGTTATCTGAAGTTATTATGTTCTTTTCCAGATATCTCTCAATTCTTTCCTCTGGCGCTTCTATCTTGACTGTGAGGAACTTCTCTGCCTCACCTCTGTTGATTGCAAGTATTCTGTGTCCCGGAATTGTCGCTATAGCCTCTGAGAAATCATAATAATTCTCATATACAGACTCTGCCTTCTCATCCTTGGCAACAGATACAATCTTGCCCTCTTTCATAGTTATGTCTCTTATATATGTTCTGTAATCAGCAACATCTGATATCTGCTCCGCAATTATATCTAACGCGCCGGCAATTGCCTCCTGCTCGTCAGCAACTTCCTTGCCCTCCTCTGCACTGATATAATCTCTTGCAGCCACTGTTATGTCCTCTGTTGCATTCTGAGCCATGATATATTCAGCAAGAGGCTCTAATCCCTTCTCCTTGGCAATTGTAGCTCTTGTTCTTCTCTTCTGCTTATATGGTCTGTAAAGGTCTTCTACAAGCACCATTGTCTCAGCGGCAATAATTTTGTTTTTAAGCTCATCAGTAAGCTTCCCCTGCTCCTCTATGCTTGCAAGCACCTGCTCTTTTCTATCTTCGAGATTACGGAGATATCTCAATCTCTCATCTAAATTTCTAAGCTGTTCATCATTGAGTGAACCTGTAACTTCTTTTCTGTATCTGGCTATGAACGGAATTGTACATCCCTCATCTATAAGCTTTACAGCTGCTTCAACCTGCGAAGCTTTTACCTCAAGTTCCTCAGCAATTTTCTTAAGAATATCCATTATCTATTCTCCTTAACCCTTATACATATTCCGTACTATTATACCAATTCGTCATGCATTAATCAACCTCGCCCGTGTCAGATTAACGAAACAGACCCCGGCAGCCTGTAAGCCGCCGGGGTCATAAATTTTAATAATTAATTATTCTCTTCTGGAACGAATACATTGTAGATTGTCTTGATTGCATCCTCAAAGTATCTGTTTCTTACGCCGATGATGATGTTAAGCTCTGAAGAACCCTGGTCAATCATCTTAATGTTAATCTTAGCCTTTGCAAGTGCTGAGAATATATTAGCAGCGATACCTGAGTTATTCTTCATTCCTCGTCCAACAACAGCTATAAGGGCAAGGTCTGATTCAAGCTCTATAGTATCAGGATTAACAGCTCTGTGAAGCTCTGCTAATACTTTCTGCTCCTTCTCAACGAATTCATCCTGATGAACGAATACTGTCATTGTATCGATACCTGATGGCATATGCTCAAATGATATACCATTGTCCTCGAATACCTGAAGAACTTTTCTTCCAAATCCTATCTCTGAGTTCATCATATCTTTATCGATACCGATTGATACGAAGCCCTTCTTACCTGCAATACCTGTTATAATGCAGTCAGGTCTGTTACATGTTGTCTCAACAATCATAGTACCCTTATCCTGTGGCGCATTAGTATTACGGATATTGATTGGAATTCCCTCTTTTCTTACTGGGAATATAGCTGATTCATGAAGAACTGATGCGCCCATGTATGAAAGCTCACGAAGTTCCTTATATGTTATGACTTCGATTGACTTAGGATTCTTAACTATTCTTGGGTCTGCTGCCATGAATCCAGATACATCTGTCCAGTTCTCATATACGTCTGCCTTAATAGCTCTTGCAACTATTGAACCTGTGACATCTGAACCACCTCTTGAGAATGTCTTAACCTTACCATCTGGCATAGCTCCATAAAAGCCAGGTATAACTGCGCTCTCAACGCCCTGGAGTCTCTGTGCTAACACGTCATTAGTCTTTTCTGAATCAAATTCTCCATCTTTATTAAAGCAGATTACTGTCGCAGCATCAATGAATTCATAGCCCAGATAATTAGCCATGATGATACCGTTAAGATACTCACCTCTTGATGCAGCGTAATCAGAACCAGCCTTAGACTCGAAATTCTTCTTGATTGTCTCAAACTGCTCTTTTAAAGAAAGCTTAAGACCAAGTCCCTTGATGATTTCATTGTATCTTTCCTCGATTGCCTTTAATGACTTGTCAAATACCTTGCCAGACTCTGCCTCAGCATAACATTTGTAAAGCATATCTGTAACCTTAGTATCATCTGAGAATCTCTTTCCCGGTGCTGATGGCACAACAAATCTTCTGCTCTCCTCAGCACGTATGATATTGCCGACCTTCTTGAACTGCTCTGCACTTGCAAGTGAACTTCCACCAAACTTAACTACTTTTACCATTTTTACTCTCCCTTATATCTAATTATTCTATCTGATTATTTAAGAACAGTCTTATCAATTCTTATTCTGTTAATCATATCAAAGCTTGCAATTGTCTCGTTGAATGCCATCTCTGTCATATCTTCTGTCACGAAACCAAATTCTCCGACAACGCCGTCAACTGTCACAATATCAACATCGCCAAATGCCTCTCTTACTGCATCAGCATCTTTATCAGGGTCGCCCTTAACTCTTACGAAGAAGCTTCTTACCTCATCATCTGTTGAGCCAAGCTCAAGCTTTGTCTTAGCCCATACTGTCATGACATTAGTGCCCTTATGCTTAACACAGTCAACCACATCTGCAACTACTGCACTGGCTGTTGGAAGCTTACCGGCTCCTGCTCCGAAGAACATAACATTGCCAAGTACATTACCATTAACGTATATTCCGTTAAGAACATCATTAACATTATATAATGGATGAGTGCTGTCAATCATGAATGGTGCTGTTATGACATATACCTTTCCATCCTTCTTATAGCTTGTTGCGAGAAGCTTAATAACGCATCCGAGCTCCTCTGCATACTTGAAATCTGTTGTTGTTATCTTAGATATTCCCTCTGTTGTGACCTCTTCAAAATGAACTGTAGAGCCACACGCAAGTGATGTAAGGATTGCAATCTTACGACATGCATCATATCCTTCAACATCTGCCTCAGGATTACGCTCAGCATAACCGAGCTCCTGCGCTTCTTTCAGAGTATCCTCATATGAGCTTCCCTCTCTGCTCATCTTAGTGAGGATATAGTTAGTTGTTCCATTAAGAATACCTGTT
>URGC01000089.1 GCA_900547255.1 uncultured Eubacterium sp.
GTTTGCAATTATTGTGCTTGCCGCAGTTGTTATAGTTGTTCTTAGAGTAAGAAGCAGCAGAAAGAATAAGTTTAGAGAATAAAACATAGTTTGTATTTAATCTGGATGAAATAATTATAATAATATGTTAAGATTACATGTATCATCAAAACAAAATGTTGGGAGGACTTCATGGGTTTTAGCAAAGAAAAATTCAGACAGATAGTATTACTTATGGTAATAGCAGCGGCACTTGTGCTTGTTATTATTTACAGCCACCAGATTTTTGGGGCATTAGGGGTTGCAGTCAGTATTATAATGCCATTTGCTGCTGGCGGCGCAATAGCATTTGTGCTTAACATTCCAATGAGACAGATAGAGAATAAATTGCTGGGAAAATGGAATAATAAGTATTCAGAAAAGTTAAAAAGACCTGTAAGTATTTTGCTTACATTATTATTTGTTGTGCTGCTTATCACGATTTTAATAGCGACAGTTGTTCCACAGGTTGGAAAGGCTGTCGCTGATGTTGCAAAACAGATTCCGATGTTTGCAGACAGAATAATGGCTATTGTGTCTGATTTACAGCAGCAATATCCTGAGATAGGCAGACAGAGTGATATATTAGGCCAGCTTGAACAGAACTGGGACGCTATAGTTAATGGTGTGTTTTCATTTATGAAAAATGGTTTTGGCGATATGCTTAATTCAACAATAGGAATTGCAAGTGGAATTGTAAGCCGGGTTGCAAGCGGGTTTATTGCGTTTATATTCAGTATATATATCCTGGCACAGAAGGAAAAGCTTGGAAACCAGGTAAATAGAATATTTAAAGCATTTTTACCTGCGGGGGTTAATGAAAAAATACAGCGTGTATGTAAGCTGCTTAGCAGGAATTTTACTAATTTTATAACTGGACAGTGCCTTGAAGCCTGTATTCTTGGTTCTATGTTTGTTGTGTCCATGTTTATATTCAGGATGCCATATGCAGTTATGATTGGTGTCCTTATTGCGTTTACGGCACTTATACCTATCGTTGGAGCATTTATCGGATGTGTAGTCGGAGCATTTCTTATTCTGCTTGTAAGTCCAATCAAAGCATTAGGTTTTGTTATACTTTTTCTTGTCCTGCAGCAGATTGAGGGAAATCTTATCTATCCAAGAGTTGTGGGAAGCTCGGTAGGACTTCCTGCTATCTGGGTTTTAGCGGCAGTAACCATAGGTGGAAGCATGTTTGGAATAATCGGTATGCTTGCATTTATCCCGCTTGTGTCCACCTTGTATATGCTTCTGCGTGATGAGGTCAACAGAAGAAATGGAACAGGTAAATAGAGCTTTTCAAATAATCATATTAATAATATAATATTCCGAAATGTTGATGTAGCATACATTTTATCATTCTAAAATGTTGATGCGATACACATTTTGTTATTCTAAAATGTTGATGTGCATTGTCGAAAGATTATAATTATGCTGACATGGCGGAAATATTTGCCACAGGTTTCCAGATTAGCTGTCAGATGAGTTTTTATCTTCATACTGCCTCTGGTTTTGGAAAGATTCTTGGCGAGAAAAAGTGATATTTATTGATAAAATATCTCATTTTAGATTATTGACATAGTGGCTCCATTATTATATCCTCTACAGAAGTTAGCGGTAGCGAACATGAAGTAGAATGGACTAATAAGGAGCCACTATGTTATTAATTATTTCACTTATAATCGTGTCTTTATTTATATATTTTATGAAGGATATGTTAAAGAAAAATCCTACAGTGTTCTATATCGGAGCAGCAGTTATATCAATAGCTGTATTTGTGCTTGGATTCGTTGATTTTCCAATATGGGTAAAACAGAATATTCTTGGCATATTTGCCAAAGGTTCAATAGGAACAGCAATGTTTATATTCGTAATGTACGCAGGTGCACTTCCTAAAGGCTCAAAGTTCATTGCGCCATTGATGAGAATCAGGGGAGAATTGTCTATCACAGCGGCAATACTTGTCCTGTGCCACAATGCGACTTATGGAACGACATACTTCAAAATGCTTTTCACTGCACCAGCAGCACTTGGTACAACACAGTTAATAGCTGCGGTTGTAAGCGCTATTCTTATCGTGTTAATGCTTGTGCTTACTGTCACATCATTTCCATCAGTAAGGAAAAAGATGCAGCCTAAGAAGTGGAAGCAGCTACAGAGAAGTGCGTATGTGTTCTATGGCCTTATGTATATACATGTAATGCTTATAAATGTACCACTTGCAAGAGGTGGAATAACTTCATATATACTCAATGTAGTTGTGTATAGCGTTGTATTTATTGTGTATGCAGCTATGAGAATTAACAAATATCTTGTGAGGGCTGGCAGAAATAATCTGAATGCTGCAGTTAATATTGCGGCTGTGGTTATTATTGTGTGCATGTCAGGATTATGTTTTGCTGGAAATGGGGCGGCGGGCAGTGATGGTTCTGCTGTTTCGGGCAGTACGACATTTAAGGCAGATGGAACTTATACAGGAACTGCCACATGTGAGACATATGGATATAAGGTTACAGTCGTTATGACAGTAAAGGATGATAAAATCACAGAGGTTACAGCATCTTCTGAGGCAGGAAGACAGGACAGTGTGTATTTTGATATGGCTAATGCATCGGTTCCAGAACAGATTGTAGAGAATCAGGGGTCAAAAGGGGTTGACTCAGTATCGGGGGCTACATTATCAAGTAAGGCTATTAAAGTCGCATTTTATAATGCTTATAAATCGGCTTTGAAATAGTATATCAAAATAAAAGGAGAATTAATGATGAGAAAGACATTTCTATCAAAAGCATTAGCTATTGCAGCAGCCGCAGTACTTACAGTTGCGAGTGTCACAGCTATAGCGCCAACTGTCAAGGCATATGCAGCAGACGAGTATTCATATGTATACGCAGGTCTTACATGGAATGAGTACTGGGAGAATGAAGGCGTATATGCAGCAGGGGATGACAAAGCCAATGAAACAAAGGATACACATAATGAGTTCGATAAGGGCGCATTTGATGCTGTATCAAGAGCTACTACTAACCACGGACTCCACAGAGGAAGCTTCCAGTGCATGGCAACTGTAGAGACAGAGGAAGGTCAGAAGTTTGAGCTTGCTGGATGGTCTGAGGATGGAACACAGATGATATTTACTAATGGTGATTCAGCTTCATACAGCAAGGGAACAATTGAATACAAGGGAACATCTTTCAAGGTTAAGAGCTATGAAGTTACAGGTATCAAGTATGTTCCGGTTAAGGTTAAGACATCAGACCTTGCAGATTTTAAAGCAAAGTATTCAGTGGTAGAAAATGGTGGTTCACTCTTTGGTGGATATGGCGAGAATCAGCTTAAGTCATACAAAGAGACAGCAGAAGTAACAGAGAAGACTAATGGATTAAAAACAGCTTCTAAAAATGCAGATGGAACATTTTCATTCACAGCAAGACAGACAGGTACTGATTCTGGTATCAAGGGAGCTTCTCTTCAGACAGCATCTAATATAACTGTTACAGTTAACAAGAAGAATGCTGAGAGAAATGCAACTGGAGCATATGGTGAGTTTTTAAGAGTTGATTTGACTGGTGATGGCTATGGTGCACTCGGTGATAAGATGCAGGCTGTAGAGTGGAATTACTATGGAAAAGATTCAACCAGAACAACAGCACTTGCTACATACGGAACTAAGTTTGCAGCAGATAACTGGATGCATAAGATGAATGGAATCCAGCTTGGACTTACAGATTCAGGCAGATGCCAGCTTCCAGCTAACGCAGACGGAACAGGTTACTGGTCACTTACTGTATATGCATTAGGATATGTTGATTATACAGTTAATTTTGAAGTTACAGAGGACAACCTTGCTCTTGTTAAGGAGAAAGTCAGCGATACTTCCAAGCTTGATGCAGCAGTAGAACGTGCAAAGGCATTAAAAGAGTCTGATTACACAGCTAACAGCTGGGAAAAGATGCAGGTTGAGTATGATGAGGCTTTAGAGGCTCAGAACACAGCAGAATATCAGGCTGAGGTAGATGAGGCAACACAGCACCTTAACAGTGCAATTGATTCTCTTGTAGAGGAAGAGGATGATACTAACTATGTTGCTACATATACATTATTTGCAATTATTGTAATTGCGGCTGTTGTTATTGTTGTTCTTAAAGTAAGAAGCAGCAGAAAGAATAAATATAGAGGCTAAAATATAGTGACTGACTGCGCGTATTAAAAAATAACCCCTGCAAGGCTGGTAAATATAATCCAGCTTTGCAGGGGTTTCCTCATATGTATATCGCGAACTTATCTTAAGTATATATCAAACTGCTTTTATCTGATTCCGAATATAAGATAAAGCAGATTGTAATTGTAGAACATGACAGCGGCTACTAATGAAACTGTTGACATAATCTTGATAAGGATATCAAGTGATGGACCAACTGTATCTTTAAGGGGATCGCCAACTGTATCACCGACAACGGCAGCATCATGGGCTGGTGAGCCTTTGCCCTGACCTTCAATAGCACCTGATTCAATGTACTTCTTACCATTATCCCATGCACCACCTGCGTTACCTGTGAATATCGCAAGCATGATAGCTGAAAGAGTTGCACCGATAAGAAGACCGCCTACGAAGTAAGGACCAAAGAGGAAGCCTGCTATAACTGGGAATATAATTGATATGATAGCTGGCATTCTCATCTCTTTTAAGGCACCCTGTGAAGAAATCTCGATACATGTCTTATAATCTGGTTTAGCCTTGCCTTCAAGGATACCAGGAATCTCCTTGAACTGACGTCTTACCTCTTCAACCATCTTTCTTGCAGCATTGGCAACAGCCTCTATAAGCATGCCTGAGAAGAGGTATGGAAGAGCTGCGCCGACAAGGGCACCAGAAAGAATAAGTGGATTAGTAAAGTTGAGGTCTAAGCTAGAACCCTCTGGCTGGAAAGCATATAAGAAGCTTACCATAAGGGAGAGAGCAGCAAGTGAAGCTGAACCGATGGCAAAACCTTTACCGATAGCGGCAGTTGTGTTACCAACAGAATCAAGCTTGTCTGTAATATTACGGACCTCTGGCTCAAGCTCTGACATCTCAGCAATACCACCGGCGTTATCAGAGATAGGACCATATGTATCAACAGAAACTGTTGCAGATACAAATGAGAGCATACCTACGGCAGCCATAGCGATACCGAACATTCCTGATACGGCATATGAAGCATATGTTGTGATACCAAGAACGATAAGAGGATACATACATGATTTCATACCAACGGCAAGACCCTGTGTGATAGTAAGAGCGGCACCTTCCTTAGATGCGGCTGCGATAGTCTGTGTTGGCTTGTAATCATAACTTGTGTAGTATTCTGCGATACCACCGATAATAACACCACTGATAACACCAAGAGATGCTGCAATCCATGGTGAAACGAATCCGATATTAAATCCGGCAACCTTTAATACTTCTGAAGTCTCTGGCTGGAATAACAGATAAGTTGCAATAAATCCGCCAATAATAGTGATAGCGGCTGCACTCCATGTAGAGATATTAAGGTCTCTGTGAGGGTTGTCAGAACCCTTCTTTAATAATACATATGCGATACCAAGAATTGATGCGATAAGACCGATTGAAGCGAATACAAGTGGAAAATACATCATCTTGGAAAGCATAGTATCTGAAACGTCAATATTGTTAGCCATGTTAGAGAGGTAAAGGCTGACTGCAAGAATGATTGCTGATGAGATAGCACCAACGAATGATTCAAGAAGGTCAGAACCAAGACCGGCAACATCACCAACATTATCACCAACATTATCAGCGATAGTAGCAGGGTTACGTGGGTCATCCTCTGGAATATGTGCCTCTGTCTTACCAACAAGGTCGGCACCCATATCAGCAGCCTTAGTATAGATACCACCACCGACACGGTTGAACATGGCAACTATAGAGCATCCAAGTGCATAACATGAAAGACACTGTGTGAATACATGTCCGCCTCTTAGAGCGTCTATATCAAGCATGTTAAGTCCAAAACCAAAGATTAAATATACGAGGAATAATCCAAGTAAGGCAAATCCGCCAACACAAAGTCCCATAACAGAACCACCTTTAAGTGCAACTTTTAATGTAGAACCGATATTCTTTGTCTGTCTTGCAGTGTTAGAAACACGGACATTAGCATAAGTTGCTATCTTCATACCTACCCAGCCTGCTGATGCGCTCATAATAACGCCAATCATAAAGCAGACAGAAGGCTCCCAGCTAAATGCTCCATACTGGACAGAGAAGATAGCTGCGAATACGACAGCAATAATAACTACAACAACTGCAATAATTTTGTACTCGTATGTAATGAATGCGTTCGCACCAACCCTGATAGCGGCTGCAATCTCTGACATACGCTCTGTTCCTTCATCGAGTTTCTTAACTCCGATGAAGTTGAATGCTGCGTAGCCAAGTGCAAGCAATGCTGCAACAATGACTAAAACTAATAAAGCTTCCATAGTATTTCTCCTTGAACGTTTATTTTGTGTTGTCTTCATGAACATGAAATGAACAACATCTTGTTAAATCTTAACAAATAAATACCATATAGTCAAATTGAATTATGCAGAATTACTATAAAATATAAATTAAATCCATCCACAAAATAAAAATTTTATAAAACGACAGCACGCTATTGACAGCGTGCTATTGTTTCTGTAGAATAGCTAGGCATTAAAAATTACAGAAGGAGTTGTTAATATGTCAGCGGATTCGTTGCATAGCGGGGAATTAATAAAGAGGCTTAACAGTATTATGGAAAAGCGTGCTAATAATTCTCTTAATGATGATGGTATTACATTGTCACAGATAAAACTGCTCTGCATATTAGAGCAGGAAGGCTCATTAACATTAAAAGAGCTTGAAAAATATTTCTGTGTTGCGCAGGCAACTATAGCTGGAATTGTTGTTCGGCTTGAAAAGAAAGGGTTAATTGAGAGCTTTTATTTACCAGAAGATAAGAGAGCTAAACACATCCGTCTTACAGATGACGGAATTAAGATGTGTGAGCATGCAAGATGCTCAATGGAACGCAATGAGCAGTGGCTTTTATCATCGCTTGATGATGGTGAAAAAAAAGAACTGCATAGATTATTACAGAAAATATATGATGATATAAGCAGATAAACTGGTAAGAACGTCAATATCAATACAGGAAGGATGGTAAATCAAAATATGTTAAAAACATTAATGAACCATATTGGCAGATATAAAAAAGAATCTATAATAACGCCAATATACACAGCGTCAGAAGTATTTTTAGAGATACTTATTCCGTTTGTTACAGCATCTATAATTGATAAAGGTATAGAAGCTGGTGATATGAACAATGTATATAAGTATGGCGCAATCATGCTTGTACTTGCATTTTTAAGTCTGTTCTGCGGAATACAGGCAGGAAAATATGCAGCAGCAGCGTCAACAGGCTTTGCATGTAATTTAAGAGATGGAATGTATAAGAATATACAGACGTTTTCATTTTCTAATATAGATAAGTTCAGTACAGCCGGACTTGTAACACGTATGACAACTGATGTTACCAATGTGCAGAATGCATATCAGATGATTATCAGGATAGCGGTAAGAGCACCACTTATGATGATATGTTCAATGGTAATGTGTATAATAATAAGTCCTAAGCTTAGTGCAATATTCTTCGTGGCACTTGTATTCTTAGGATTCGTGCTTTTCTTTATTATATTTAAGGTAACACCTGTATTTACAGCAGGTTTTGCCAAGTATGATGCACTCAATGCAAGTGTTCAGGAAAATATATCTGGCATACGTGTGGTTAAGGCATTTGTGCGTGAAGACCATGAGAATACGAAGTTTAGAAAAGCAGCAGATGAGCTTTATAAAACATTTGTGAAAGCAGAATCGTTTCTTGCATTCAACGGCCCGGTAATGATGTTAGTAATATATGGCTGTATTATAGCATTATCATGGTTTGCATCACATTATATCGTGGCAGGAACATTGACAACAGGTAATCTTACATCAATGTTTTCATACGTAATGAGTATGCTTATGTCACTTATGATGCTTTCAATGATATTCGTTATGGTATCTATGAGTACAGCAAGTGCAAAGCGTATTGCAGAGGTGCTTAATGAGAAGCCAGATCTTGCCAATCCAGATAAGCCATTAGAGACAGTTGAAGATGGAAGAATAGATTTTAACCATGTTAACTTCTCTTATAAGAAAGACAGCAAGACAGATACATTATCAGACATTGATATTCATATTAATGCTGGTGAGACAGTAGGAATAATTGGTGGAACAGGCTGTGGTAAATCTACTTTTGTAAGCCTTATAAGCCGGCTTTATGATGTAAGTTCTGGTTCAGTGTATGTAGGTGGTAAAGACGTGCGTGAGTATGACATGGATGCACTTCGTAATCAGGTTGCCGTTGTATTACAGAAAAATGTGCTTTTCTCAGGAACTATTCTTGATAATTTAAGATGGGGCGACGAGAATGCAACATATGAACAGTGCGTTGAGGCTTGTAAACAGGCATGTGCAGATGAGTTCATAGAGCGTATGCCAGATAAATATGACACATGGATTGAGCAGGGTGGTACTAACGTGTCTGGTGGACAGAGACAGAGACTTTGTATTGCAAGGGCATTACTTAAAAAGCCTAAAGTACTTATCCTTGATGATTCGACAAGTGCAGTCGATACAGCAACAGATGCTAAGATTAAGAGAGCATTTGCAGAAAAGATTCCAGGAACAACTAAGATTATTGTGTCACAGCGTATATCAAGTATTCAGGATGCAGATAGAATAATTGTGCTTGAAGATGGTAAGGTGAGCGGATTTGATACACATGATAATCTGTATGAGAATAACAAGGTTTACCGTGAAATCTGTGATGTACAGATGCAGGGCAGCGGCGATTTTGATGAGTCAGAAGGTTAAGGAGAAATTTTTGAGATGAAAAATGATATTAATAATAATAAAAAAAATAAACCTCTGCCTTTTCTTAAGAGGCTTATAGGATATATATTTAAAAATTATAAGATACATTGTATATCAGTGCTTGTATGCATTATAGTATCAGCACTTACAACACTTGCTGCAATGCTTTTCATACAGAAGCTTATAGATAATTATATTGTGCCGCTTACACAGATGGCAGTTCCAGATTATGCACCTCTTGCATCAGCACTTATGAAGCTCGGATGCTTTCTTATGATTGGTGTAATCTGTTCTTATGGATATAACAGACTTATGGTTAATGTTGGCCAGGGTACAATGAAAAGATTAAGACTTGAAATGTTTGGTAACATGGAGTCTCTTCCAATAAGATATTTTGATACACATGCACATGGAGATATCATGTCTGTGTACACTAACGATATTGATACTTTAAGACAGCTTATAAGCCAGAGTATTCCGCAGGTTATCAATTCAACCATAACACTTGTATCCACATTTGTAAGTATGATTGTTCTTGATATTCCTCTGACAATTGTGTCAGTAATCATGGTTGTTATAATGCTTGTAGTTACATCTAAGTTAAGTAAGGCAGCTGGTAAATACTTTATCGAACAGCAGAAGGATATAGGCAGGGTCAATGCCTATATTGAGGAGATGATGGAAGGACAGAAGGTTGTCAAAGTATTCTGTCATGAGGATAAAAGTATTGAGAAGTTCAAAGAGATTAATGAACAGTTAAGACAGAGTGCCAATAATGCTAACAAAATTGCCAATATAACTATGCCTATCAATGGCAATATTGGCAATATAAGTTATGTATTGTGTGCGATTGTTGGTGGTGTCTTAGCACTCAGCGGATTTTCTGGCCTTACAATCGGAACTCTTGTGGCTTTCTTAAGTCTTAATAAGAGTTTTACACAGCCAGTAACACAGATAAGCCAGCAGGTGAGCAGTATTGTCATGGCTATGGCTGGTGCTGACAGAGTGTTTACTTTATGTGATGAAGTGCCAGAGACAGACGAAGGTAATGTTGAACTTGTCAATGTGTCATATGACGAGGACGGAAGCCTCCATGAGACTAAGGAAAACACAGAGATGTGGGCATGGAAGCGTCCTGCAAGAGAGGGCGGCACACCAGATTATATAAGACTTAAAGGTGATGTTACATTTGACGGTGTTGATTTTGGATATAATCCTGATAAACAGATATTATATGATATCAAGATGTATGCAACACCGGGACAGAAGATTGCATTTGTTGGAAGTACGGGTGCCGGCAAGAC
>URGC01000090.1 GCA_900547255.1 uncultured Eubacterium sp.
AAGGGGTCAAAATACCTTTTGACCCCAACATCATTCATATCCAGCCAAATATAATGTACCCCATGTAGTGGACACGCATATACAAAATAAATCCAACAAAATAAATGCTGGAATCTGCTTCATAATACACCTTATGCCCCTCTGATTATTTACCTGAACAAATCCTGCACATTTCCATCCTGAATCAGTGAATCTATCGATATAATCTGATTCAGCACCTTAATATTGCTCATCGCCTCCAACACTATCGTCTGATACTGGCTGTTAGTAAGCTTTGTCACATCTACGGCATTAGTGAAATCTGCTGCACTCACAGAAAGCCTGGTATCAGCAGATAATCCTGCCTGTCCATGATAAGATAATTTGATGTCATCTGAATTAATCTGTGATGCAAGCTTATATGTGTTGTCATCTGCTCTCTCAAAAGAAGAAACCGCAGTATTATCTTTGTATGTCATATTATATGACAGATTAGTTATCTGACCTTTCAAAAAGCTTTCAACAACCACGCTTCCACTGCTATCATCATCACTGCTGTTAATCTCGTATGCAACAATACGGCTGCCATCACCTACATAGATTGTCATGTCCAAGCCTTCAAAGTCCTCAAGATGCTTTCTTACCGCACTCTTAAGCTTTTCTCTTGAATTCTTATAATATGAAGTTATAAGTGTTCTGTATCCTGATATTGAATCGTCATCATATATAGCTTCTATCGCAGCATCTGCGCCATCTATAAGCGCATCCTTAGTAATTGTCACAGTGTAACATGTTGTATTCTGCTTGTATGAGCCGCTTGAATATTCCTTATTGCCAACCTTTGAGTATGTAAATTCCTCTGCTGCCTTTGCAAAACCTTTCTGAATATCATCAACAACACTCTGGATTGCCTTGGAATATGAATCTCCCTCCTCCTTATCAACAGAATCGAGAAGCTTCAACATATAATCTATATCGCCCTTGTCAAATCCAATGTCAAACTTTGAGCCATTAACACTATTAGATGATGAATTTTCGATATAATTTAACGCATCATCTAAGTTCATCTTATAATTATATGAACTTAACTGTGGAACTTTAAAATATAATGTGCTGCCATCAATATAGAAGTTAAGCGATGCCACTTCCAAAGCACTCTCATCAGCCGCTAATGAAATACTTCCGCCTAACGCCTTGGCGCCCATATCAATACCATAATTATATTTAACAGTATTAGTATTGATATAATCAAGCATATTCCCAGACTGGTATGTCACATCATCATATGTGATATATCCTGTATAATTCTTGATTCCACCATCTGTAATACCCTTGATAAATTCATCAATATCAACCTTAATATTGTCAGACAGCTCAACACTTGAATTCTTCATTGCCTGAATTGCTTTGTTGTTTGGGTCTGTAACATTTTTAATATATGGTGCTGCAAAATACACGCCAATACCCAGAACACATATCACAGCAACTATAATAGCTGCGAGTGTCACTCTTTTTTTAGCTGACTTTTCCATTCTTATACTCTTGCCCTCTTTCTTAACTATCTTACTTTTTTCTTTCTTACAACCAGATGCTTTATTCTTTCGTATTTTACAAATTCATATATTATATCAAAATATGTCTTTTCTTCGCTTCTATCTGTAACCTTCCAGTCCTTATCATTGTCAAGGTCCGGAAAATGTCTGTCAGCATCATATACGTAATCAATCTTTGTAAGGTCTGCGCCCTCGCAATATGGAAGAAACAGCTCATAGATAGATTGTCCACCTATAACATAGGCTTTTTTATCAGGATATTCGTCAACCTTATCAAGTACTTCGTCAATATTATGACAAACTATAACATTATCCTGCTTTACCTTGTATTCCTCATTGTGTGTGAGAACTATATTCACTCTTCCGATAAGTGCCGAGCTGTTAGGAAAACTTTCAAATGTCTTTCTTCCCATAATGACAACATTGCCATATGTCTCCTGACGGAATAACTGCATATCCTCAGGAATATTTACAAGAAGTTTCCCAGCCTTGCCAATTCCCCAGTTATTATCAACTGACGCTAATATTCTCATTATTGCTCCTCTCCTTCTCTGATTTTGCTGCTATATAATCATTAAGATAATTAGCCACTTCTTTTTCCGATTCAAACTGCATTACATGTGAAGCCACGCTGTCGGCTTCCTTTCTTGTCCATCCCGCTATATTCTTTCTCGTCTCAAGGATTCTTGATGGCGATACAGAGAATTCATCTAGTCCAAATGATATAAGAAGCGGAATCATTCCCGGATTAGCTGCTGCCTCACCGCACATTCCGACCTCAATTCCTGCCTGTCTTGCACAGCTTATGATGTGCCTTATCGACCTTAAAACTGCCGGATTGTATACAGAATACAGATATGCAACATTTTCATTGCCTCTGTCAACTGCCATAGTGTACTGTGTCAGGTCATTCGTTCCTATTGAAAAGAAATCTGCCTTCGCCGCTAATATGTCAGCAATCAGTGCAGCCGCCGGTGTCTCAATCATAACACCAACCTGTATATTCTTATCATAAGGTATCTCTTTCTTGTCAAAATCCTTACAGATGTCAGATATTATCTTTCTTGTTGATATCACCTCATCCACATTTGTAACAAGCGGAAGCATTATTCTTATATTACCATATGCACTGGCTCTTATAATAGCCTTTAGCTGTGTTATGAATACATCAACTCTTCCAAGGCAGTATCTTATAGCCCTGTAGCCTAAAAACGGATTGCTCTCCCTGGCAAGTCCCATATACGGAATATCCTTGTCGCCCCCGATATCAAGAGTTCTTATTGTTACAAATCTGCCCTTGGCAAGAACCGCCGCGCGCTTGTATGCCTCAAACTGGACTTCCTCTGTAGGCATTGAATTACCCTCAAGGAAGAAAAACTCTGTACGGAACAGTCCGACACCCTCTGCACCCAGATTCATAGCCTTGGCACAGTCCTTATCATTACCTATATTCGCTGCAAGGCAGAACCGCTCATCATCTTTGGTTCTTGTATCTTTATCTATGTACTGCTTTAGTTCCTCAATGCGCTCATCATATCTTTTTTTCTTTTTCCTGTAGATAGCAACCGTTTTGTCAAGAGGCTTTACGAATACCTCGCCATATTCGCCATCAACAATAATGTCATCACCATCTGCGACCTCATTGCATATGTCAGGAACACTTAATACAGCAGGTATCTCTAATGCCCTCGCAAGTATCGCCGCATGTGATGTCTCGCCGCCTTTCATGGCTACAATCGCCGCCACATGCTGTGTATCCATGTTAGCTGTGATTGATGGTCTTAACTCGTCCGCAACAATAACGGTATTCTCTGGAAGGCTCGATAAATCCACATTTTCTTCACCAGTAAGAATACAGATAAGCCTGTCCTTTATATCTTCTATATCAGCAACCCTCTGTCTCATGACCTCGCTGTCCATCGCCGCAAACATTCCGGCATACATGCCACACACCTGTCTTATGGCATCCTCAGCCGTCATATTATTGTCAATACAGTCATATACGCCATTGACAAGCTCCTCATCCGATGCAAGATATATCTGGTTTTTTAAGATAAGTGCTGTGTTGTCATCACTGTTGAGCTTGGCTTTCAGCCCATCAATCATCACATTAGTGTTATCTATGAACTGCTGCCGCGCTTTGTCAAAATGTTCCCTCTCAACTGCCGCATTGACTTCCTCAGCAGACTTTGATTTATCATCACTGACATCTTTACTGTCCACCACATTTTTAATTAAAAGCACATGTCCAATGCCGATTCCACCTGATGTTCCAATACCTCTAAGCATTCCTTATCCTCCCAAAGCCTACCTGTTAAATACATACTTTGACATGTTAACTATTGTCTCACTCGTATCTCTTGAATATACTGTCTCACGCGCAAGAACCGGGTCATCTGATATAATGTTGTCCACACCTTTGTTAGTCAGATTCTTAATTGATGACTGGTTATTGACAGTCCACGCATGAATCTGCTTGCCTGAATTGTGTATCGCATCAACCATTCTCTTGGTAAGGAACGCCGCATTAACACTAAAGAAATCCACATCATCCATATTGTAGAAATCCCCATATGCAACAACCAGTATATACCCAACCTGGATATCCGGTTGAAGCTGCTTCACCCTTCTTAAAAGGTCAATCTCAAATGATGTGACAACGCACTCATCCTGCATTCCTTTATCTTCAATCATATCTGCTACCTTATCAGCAACAGATAATCCATAATCACCTGATTTAATCTCGATATTGACTTTAATCCTGCCCTTGGCAAAATCAAGCACTTCCTCTAATGTAGGAACCTGCTCACCGGCGTATTCCTTACTGTAATACGAACCGGCATCAAGGCATTTCACCTCTTCGAGTGTCATATCCGATATATTCCTGTTAACACCTGTGGTACGCAGTGCATTGCTGTCATGCATTATGACAAGCTCTCCATCTTTTGTCATCTGGACATCAAGCTCTATATAATCTGCCATATTAGTGACAGCCTGCTCAAATGCTGCCATAGTATTCTCCGGTGCTGACAGGCTTGCTCCTCTGTGCGCCGTTATATTAGTCTCATGGAATATGGCAATCCTTTCAAACGGATTTTTGTTAAATCCAATCGCAATATACACAACATTTACTGCTATAGAGAGTGCAAGCACTATATAATAGACTTCTTTACGTCTTAATTTATATTTTCGTGTACATTTTATTATCTCAAATTCTATATCATCTTTATCATAAAATGTATAGAACATGTTAGACACCAGCGCAAATGATAATGGAATCGCTGTATACACAAGAATAAACTTGGTTCCTACTCTTATATATTTAAGGACAGAAAGATATATGGCACTTCCCATATATGCCATATCAAGCAGCTTTACACCTGCAACAAGTATCACTGATATTATAATGTAAAAAAATACAACAAGACCGAGAATTATAATATTATACAGCACAAGTGATAATATCACCTTTATGAGATTGCCCTTTACAATGCGGACACTCTCACTACACGCCTCTTTTATAGATCTGCCCGTAAGCATCGCTATTGAAAAAACTAAAATTCTTGGAATTACATATATAAACAATGCCGCAAGACCTATTACAAGAAGCCATTTGTATAGCCAGAAGCCATTGATGACATACATACGGAAAACATTTCTTGTAGTCTGTGTAAGAACAAGATTACATGTAACCACTATGTTGACTGTCAGCAATGAGACAAAGAAGTACATAATAACCGGGATTCTTTTGAAATCAAGAATATCCCTGACATTTTTAAATGCTGTGATAGCAATATCAAGCATTGTAACGTCGCTCCCCTGCCTGTCCGCCTCAAAGCACACTAAAAGATATGACATCTCGAACACACAGTATGCAACGAACAGCATAAGAGCTATAAGTATAACAATCCATGTAACCGGATTAGACAGAATCTTTAAGATATATTCATTAGTAAGATAATTGACACCTGAAACTTTAAGGACTGCCTCAAGCAAAAGTATAAGAAGAGGATATACAATGGCTGTTGCACCCAGCTTGTATACAAGCTCAAATAGTATTATCTTTCTGCCACAGGATTTAAGCCTGCTTACACTTTCCTTAACGCCCAAAAACATCAGTCAACCATCTCTTATCTTTTTCTAATCCTTGACACCAGCTCTTCAAGCTGATGCTCTCCTATCTTTGGAATATTGACATTTAACCTTTTAGTAAAATTCAGACTGAAATCCACCAGATATGCCAGTGTAAGGACTCCACCCACAACGGCTGCTATCTGCGGATTGATAAGAATTACCAGTGACTCTATGAACAGATTGACAAATCCGAACAGAAGCACTGCTATAACGCCCCAGCCTATTGTGCTTTCCAGACACAGGATACCCTTATAATTAAATGGAAGATGGTCATAATTCCACCACACCTCGCCAAATAATTTAAGCATAACCTGTGCTGTCAAGAACTCAAATGCTGTTGCACATATACTTCCAAATGCAAATAATGCAATATAATTATTCTCAATAGGCTTGAAGATATTGAACGCAATAAATACACCAAAGCCATATATAACGCAGAAAGGCATCTTGGCAAAGCCTCTGTTCTCCCAGCGTCCAAGCTGGATTCGTATGACTATGCACTCCATCATCCAGCCAAGAAAGCTATATATAAAAAACCATATTGCAAGCTGACCTACTGTCATGCCTCTGAATATTATATCGCTCATTATCTTCCCCTACCTTAATTAAATTAACTTATGCTTACAAGCTGTCATTGTAAAGCATGTTGAAATCTTTTGTTTTCTGACTTCATATTATAATATGCTGTCAAGTGTCTTTCTGATCTCCTTGATGAAATCCTGTGTATTGCATGTTACAGGGTTTGGAAGAGTTGTTATAATAGCAAGATCCTTAGTCATCTTACCGCTCTCAATAGTCTTGATACAAGCCTCCTCAAGCTTATCAGCAAATGCTTCAAGCTCAGGTATGTTATCAAGCTCTCCTCTCTTTCTTAAAGCTCCTGTCCATGCAAATATAGTTGCTATTGGGTTAGTAGATGTCTCCTCACCCTTAAGATGCTTATAATAATGTCTCTGCACTGTTCCGTGAGCAGCCTCATACTCATAATATCCCTTAGGAGATACAAGAACTGATGTCATCATTGAGAGTGAGCCAAATGCTGTTGCAAGCATATCACTCATAACATCACCATCATAGTTCTTACAAGCCCAGATAAATCCGCCCTCTGAACGAACTACTCTGGCTACTGCATCATCTATAAGTGTATAGAAGTATTCTATTCCTGCTTCCTTGAACTTATCCGCATATTCTTTGTCATATACTTCCTGGAATATATCCTTGAATGTATGGTCATACTTCTTAGATATAGTATCCTTAGTTGCAAACCATAAATCCTGCTTAGTATCAAGCGCATAACCAAAACAGCTTCTTGCAAAGCTCTCGATTGAGTCATTCTTGTTATGCATACCCTGAATAATGCCAGGACCCTCAAATTCATGGATTGTCTCTCTTGAAACATTGCCATTCTCATCTGTAAATACAAGCTCAGCCTTACCCTTGCCTGCAATCTTCATCTCAACACCCTTATATACATCACCATAAGCATGTCTTGCGATAGTGATAGGCTTCTTCCATGTTCTTATGTAAGGCTCAATACCTTTAACAATAATAGGTGCTCTGAATACTGTACCATCAAGTATAGCTCTTATAGTACCATTAGGGCTTTTGTACATCTCTTTTAAGTTATACTCTGTCATACGTGCTGCATTAGGTGTGATTGTTGCACACTTAACTGCAACACCATACTTCTTAGTAGCCTCAGCAGAATCAATTGTAACCTGATCATTAGTCTCATTTCTATGTTCAAGTCCAAGATCATAATACTCTGTCTTAAGGTCTATATATGGAGTAAGGAGTTCTTCCTTGATAAGTCCCCATAAAACTCTTGTCATCTCATCTCCATCCATCTCAACTAATGGAGTTGTCATGTTAATTCTGCTCATAGCTCTTTCGCCCTCCTGATTATTGCATATCTGGTCATCATAATACCATATTTTTTACATATGGTCAAAACATTTATAACAGACACAGAGCTGGATGTTATAAATGTTTTGATTGTAATATGGGCGTAGCTCTGATATAATTTGGATTTGAAGTTATAATAGTATATATAGCGATGGCAAGGAGGATTAATATGTGTGGATTTGCAGGATTTACAGGCTATCTGGAAAATGGTAAAGACGTACTCACTGATATGATGAACAGAATCATTCACAGAGGTCCTGACAGTGCTGGCCAGTACATTGACGACAAGGCATACATGGGATTTAGACGACTTAGTATTATCGACCTCGATAACGGAAGCCAGCCTATGTTTAATGAAGATAGAAAAATAGTCATTACATTTAATGGTGAAATATATAATCATAGAGAATTAAGAGAAGAGCTTATTGCGAAGGGACATATATTCGCTAACAACTCTGATACAGAGGTTCTTATACATGCATACGAGGAATACGGCAAGGACATGTTAAACCGCCTGCGCGGCATGTTCGCTTTCGTTATATGGGACAGCGAGAAAGAGACTATATTTGCAGCAAGAGATTTCTTCGGAATCAAGCCTTTCTACTACACAGTTACAGATGATGGACATCTCATATATGCATCTGAGATTAAGAGTATTCTTGCTCATCCTTCATATAAAAAGGAAGTTAATCCGGTTGCCCTGGAAAACTACCTCACTTTCCAGTACTCAGTTCTTGAAGAGACTTTCTTCAAAGGAATATTCAAGCTTATGCCAGCCCATTGCATGACATATAATGTAAAGAATGGCGAGCTTAACATTGAGCGTTATTGGGAGCCTGTATTTGAACCAGACAACAGCAAGTCTCTGGACGAATGGGTTAATGAGATTGATGATGCAATGCATGACTCTGTTGAGCATCATAAAATCAGCGATGTAGAGGTTGGTTCTTTCCTTTCAAGTGGAGTTGACTCAAGCTATGTTGCAGCTACATTTAACGGAGATAAGACATTTACAGTAGGATTTGACTACGAAAAATATAACGAGATTAATTATGCCAAGGCATTATCTGACAAGATTAAGATTGATAATTACAGCAAGCTTGTATCAAGTGAGGAATACTGGGACGCAATTCCTAAAATCCAGTACCACATGGACGAGCCTTTAGCAGACCCTGCTGCAATTGCGCTTTACTTTGTAAGCCAGACAGCAGCCAAGCATGTTAAGGTTTCTCTTTCTGGTGAAGGTGCTGACGAGTTCTTCGGTGGATACAACATTTATCATGAGCCATTTGACCTTAATGGATTCCAGAAGCTTCCTCTTGGTCTTAGAAAGGGTCTTGCAAATGCTGCTACTGCTATTCCTTTCAAATTCAAGGGCAAGAATTATCTTGTAAGGGCAAGCAAGAGCCTTGAAGAGCGTTTCATCGGCAATGCATTTATGTTCAATGAAGCTGAGCGTGAGAAGATTCTTAAAAATCCAACTGGCAAGTATCCTCACACAGAGCTTACAAAGCCTTATTATGACAAGGTTAAAGACCTCGATGATGTCACTAAAATGCAGTACATTGATATTAATTTCTGGCTTATCGGAGATATTCTTTTAAAGGCAGATAAGATGAGCATGGCTCACTCACTTGAGGTTCGTGTTCCTTTCCTTGACAAGAAAGTATTTGAGGTTGCAAGACATATTCCTACTGAATATAAGGTTAACCAGCACAACACTAAGTACGCTATGAGAATGGCTGCACACAGATATCTTCCAGACATGGTTGCTGAGAAGAAGAAGCTTGGATTCCCTGTTCCTATCAGAATATGGATTAAAGATGAAAAGTACTACAATATGATTAAGAAGGCATTCACAAGTGATGCCGCTAATGAGTTCTTCAATACTGACATACTTGTCCAGTACCTTGACGAACACAAGGAAGGCAAGGCTGACAACTCAAGAAAGATATGGACTGTATACATGTTCCTTGTATGGTACAACGATTTCTTTGGCGATGGATATAATGGTGACGAGAAAAAGGCTGCGCTTGCATAAGTTATGCTTTAGGTCTCCTATTTGTTTTATCCTGTTTTGGCTTGTATTTGTTTTTGGCTTGTATCCGCCAAATGCCGTGAAAAAATCCAAAACAGCCGGTTTTACACTTCGCTAAACCACATTTCTGGCGCAAGTGCCAAAAAGCTGCAAAAAAATCCATATTTCAAAGAATTTCTGGATTTTTTTGCAGCTTTTATTCATATTCAGCCAACCACATATTTTTTCTGTGTGTCTGGCACTTATCTTTGCTTTATTTTGGATTTTTTAATGAAATTGTACATATATACCCAAAATCCGAAGCTATAGTGTA
>URGC01000091.1 GCA_900547255.1 uncultured Eubacterium sp.
CTATTATTCCATCATCAACAGATACATAATATATCAACAGATAAAACCGTATTTAACTTATCAGAAAGGTGGGTCTTACGTGAAACATTTAAGAATCAAAAAACACCTCTGGGCTGTTATATATGAAATTGCTCTTACAGGATACGTTGTATTTACACTGTTAGATGCATTTGTTATTCCTAAAAATGTAGTAGTCCTTAACAATAATGAATCGTCTGTATCCGAAGATATCTTAGCTGAGTATTTCAACCATAATACTGGCACTAATCGGATCAAATACTGTATCTGCCATCCTTTCAATATTGTCCCTGATATCGGATATGTCTTCATTCCTGCCTATGTGTCGGTCAGCATAATCAGCTATTGCAACAATACGTGCAAGCAATGGAATATCATCGCCGCTTATACCCTCATTAAAACCACTTCCGTCATAATTCTCGCGGTGATATCTGACTGCCTGTGCAATTCTTTGGGATTCATCTGTCTGTAACATATTAATAATCTGATACCCCTTACTGACATAGGTCTTAAAAATCTCATACTCGTCATCTGTAAGACCAGCCTTGTTAATAAGTGCATCCGGTATGCCAATCATTCCAATCTCATGCAGTAATCCTGCCTTATAAGCATCATCACATGATTTCTTATCAAGATTCATTCTCTGTGCAATACTCCTTGAATACTCTGCCACATTATTACAGTGCTCCTCTTCTCCCGGTATCTTGGCTGCCAGAGCTTTGGACATTGTATTGATAACCTTCATTGACATAGATTCAAGCTTTTTCTTCTCATCATGCACACGTTCCTCAAGTATCTGGTTTCTCTTTCTTTTTTCAACCCAGTAACGCTGGATAATATACATAAGGCAGTATGATATAAGAACGAAACATATAAACAGATATGGAAAACGAAGCGTTATATTATCGCCGTATATAAACTTGGCTGACATATCAACATTGAGTCTGAAACACACAATTACCATAATTAAAAATACAAAATTAAGCACAATGCTGTTACGTATTCCAAGCACGAATACAATTCCACATGCAAATATCATGGAAAACATTACGCTGAAATATCCGATACTCGCATGATAATACACATAAAATACTGGTATGCTTAGAATTATGCACACTATCGCATCTATCCATGTTCTGTAATAAAATCTTGAAACCATTATATTAATAAAAAGAACTGTGACCATTATAATTAATGATATTATATAATCATCTGGTGCCCCATAGATAATTCCATTAGGAATACTGATAGCCCATATAAATCCAAATACAACCTTAATCCAGAATGCAAGGCTCTTATCTTCATATGGACACATTATCACTTCCCATATATGCTTTATTCGTGATACTACTCTGGTATTCTCTGACATATCTATATTACTATCCTGCCTTCCTCAATCAATGTAATTACAGTTTCTGCAACAGATTTATCAAACTGTGTTCCAGCGCCCTTCTCAAATTCACCGATAATATAATCCTTATCACAATGCTTTCTGTAACATCTGTTAGAATTCATCGCATCAAGTGAATCTGCTGCACTGATTATTCTTACCATCCATGGAAGTTCTTCTCCCTTAATTCCATATGGATAGCCCTTACCATCATATCTTTCATGATGGTACACAGCCCCAATATCTGCCTGTGGAAGAAATTCCAGACCAGATAATATCTGACCGCCCCAGACTGTATGATTCTTCATTATTCCATACTCCTCGTCTGTAAGCCTTGCAGGTTTGTTAAGTACCGCATCTGGAACTGCAATCTTGCCAATATCATGCAGAAAGGCACTTCTATATATCAGTGAAATCTCTTCGTCTGTGAATTCATGCGCCTTCAGGTTCCTTGCGATAAGCTTGGAATACTCTGCAACCCTCTTTGAATGTTCCTGTGTATATCCATCCTTTTCATCAAGCATCTGGCTTATCGCTGTAACAGCATCAATCATAAGCTTCTTAGTCCCCTCTACAGCTTCAAGTACTTCTGCTTCAAGATTTTTCTCATTATCCGCCTGTCTTATCTGATACAGCTTATAGAAAATATCCATGACAACTACAAGAAGACAGAAACCCCAGTAAAAAATCGGATAATAGAATAAATAATCCCTTGTGTAATTATATATAAGCATATTATTAAGAGGAGTCCAGAATAACACCGTAATATACAAACCAAAAAATATACACACCGGCGCACCAAATGGCATGCCTAAAAGCACAAGTGTTATGACTGGCAGTAATAAAAACCATAATAGTGCAAAGCCATCATTAGCTCCCACAATTGATATAATAACTGCCAATATAAAAAATACTACAACAGCAGCCTGACATATCCTGTATACATTTTTAATATATTTTAATACAATTACAAGCACTATACTCATAACTGCAACTGCCAGTGTCACACCACCGATAATATATTTACCAAGCTTAAAATTCTCTATGTCAATCAGCAACATAACTAATGCAAATATCATCATGACGCTTTGAAGTGCCTTGATATCTACCCTGACAGTTTTCTCATATCTGCATACCTGCCTGATTGACTCCACTATCTCCGATAATAATCTCATTCCACGTTCCTCTGTCAATTCATCTTTATTATTGCTATAATGATTGTATAATATTCACATTTTTAATTCAATTATTTTTGTATACTTTTGCCCATATACTATGTTATAATTAATGTAGTTTTTGTTCGTAACTTTTAATTAGCTAATCAAGGAGGGGATTACTATGACAAATATTGAAAATGAATTCTGGGAAGGCATGAATGATATGTTTCCAGACATTATAAAAGCAATTACATCACTCTCCAGCAAATCATATGTATCAATTACCAATCTGAAGACAGGTGTAACATGGTGGTCACAGAGGGCTATGGATTATTTTCATCTTGATGATAATTACATTATACGTGGTAAAGAAAAAGGCAATAAGATGATTCATCCTGATGATATTGATATATTCAAGCAGGGATTTAAAGACAGAGTCAATGGCAAGAAGCTTGATGAACCTTGGGAATACCGTATCCTTGATGGCAGCACTTATAATCGTTTTACTGCTAGGGCTAGGATGCTCTATGATTCTTATGGCAAACCTTTTATTATAGTTATCCGCTATAATAATTCTGGTATCGCCGATGAGATTGATTCTGTAACAGGTCTTCATACAGAAGCTGTTCTTGTCAAGAAGATTGAGGATTATGTAACTAACAGGCATCAGTCTGCACTTATGAAGATTGGACTTGACCAGTTCAGCCATATCAATGTAATGTATGGTGCTGCATTTTCTGATAAGATATTAAACTGCGTAGCCCAGTCTCTTATACATGTACTCAATGGTGCTGGATATGTATACAGGCTGTCTGGTGCCAAGTTTGTCATTACATTTGATAATATATCGCATGATGAAATTCACAATATATATAACAAAATCACTGACACTTTAGCGAATACAATCGAGGTTGAGGGTAAGAGAATTCCATTAAAGACATCTGCCGGTGCGATATTTATTGAGCCTTATATGAAAGAGACTAATGCTATCCGCAGCAGACTTACATATGCCCTTAACCACTCGCGCGATGAACATCACGGTGAGCTTGTCATATTCAATGATGAGGCTTGCGAGAACAATGAGAACCAGTTTGAATTAATAAGCATTATCCACCAGTGTGCCACTAAGAATTTTGAAGGCTTCCGCTTATTCTACCAGCCTATAGCCGACACTAAAGATGGTAAAATCTGCGGCATGGAAGCATTAATCCGCTGGCAGCTTGAACCATATGGTCTTGTATCACCGGGAGTATTTATGGAATGGATTGAGGAAGACCCATGTATATTCGACCTCGGCAACTGGATACTAAGGACTGCATTAACTGATATTAAGAAAATGCGTGACAAGATACCTGGTTTCTTTGTTAATGTCAATGTCGCCGCAGCACAGCTTGAACGAAAAGAATTCAGAAGTTCTGTTCTTAATATTCTTAAAGAAACTGGTGCCAAGCCAGAAGAATTATGCCTTGAATTAACTGAACGATGCAGGAATCTTGATATCAATTTCTTAAGAAATGAAGTAAACTTCTTCCACTCTCAGGGAATCAAGATTGCCCTTGATGATTTCGGAACGGGTAACAGCTCATTAAGCCTTGCTCTTGAATTACCATTTGATGAATTAAAGGTTGATATGAGTTTCATAAGAGACATCAAGAATAAGCCACAAAATCAGGCTATGGTTCAGTCAATTGTGGACTACGCAAAGCGTACTAACACTGACACCTGTATTGAGGGAATTGAAGATGAGGAAGTCAATGACTACATAAGCCAGTTCGGAGCTACTTTCCATCAGGGCTACTTCTATTCTAAACCAGTGCCTATCGACCAGTTTGAGAAGATAATCACACAATAGAATTTAAAAAGACTGACTGCATTTTATCTGCTGTCAGTCTTTTATTCCTAAACAGTTAAATATATATTCTGGAAATTCATCAGCGGGCAGACATATACAAAACTGTAGAGTATATCTACAGTTTTGTATATTCACCTAACCATATTAACATGTGTAATTCCTGTCACTCTGTCATATATCATATTCCTTGTATCGCTGAACAGACAGAGAATAAAATCAATGATAAAGCAGATTGCTGTTATTATACAGATTACACAGCCAACCACGCATAACCATCGTATCCATCCTTCTGTATTGGCTGCCGCCTGATACAGATTGTAAGCATACACCGGCATCGGAAGATTTACCACATATAAAATCAGATATCTTGCAGACAATCTGAAAAATCCTATATTTTTATCATCATCTCTTACAAGCTTTACATTAACTAACGCTTTACCAAGTGTCCTTCCACTGGTAATTCTTGTTATCAGAGAAAAAACAATCGTTATATACAATGCCATACATACCACATATCTCACATCATATATAACATTTGTAAATCTCGCCCTGTCAATTGCAAAGAAAATTGCAACGGGAATCATTATAACCACAATGTCAATAATCCACGCAACCGCTCTTCTGAATTCCGAAACGACCTGCCCTCTTTTATATGCAATCTCATCCATTCTCTCACGCTTAGGAAGCATGAATACTAATACAGGTGTCATAACAAAACCTAACATTCCACCAAGCGTGTTACATATAAGGTCATCCACTTCAAAAAATCTGTACGGATATGGATATATTCCATACAAGCCTGAAAGCTGTGTAAGCTCGAAGAAAAGGCTGTATGCAAATGACATTATAAGCACCTGCCACCATTTTCTCTTAAAATAATATCTGAGATAAACTCCAAATGGCAGTAATAATAAAATATTAAACTCTATCTGCCAAAAATCACCACATTTAAAAATATTGATATAGGTTGATGGCTCAGATATTATTACATCTGCGGTCGCAGCCACTCTCCTTACTGCATCAAATGGAACTAAAAGCATGCACGCTGAATCTGGTGTCACTGAATCAATCGGAGGCAGCGGAAGAATCGTCATGAAATATGATGTCAACATATAGAAGATGAATGTATACACAATACCTGTCCTGATTACAAGAATTGAGCCATATTTATGATATTCATATATTATATATGGCAGTGTAAATAACACTGCCAACACTGGAAACACATAACACGCAGAAATTATTGGCTTAAGATATATTTCCATCAATCATAATCTCCAATCTTAATCATTCGTACTGCCGCTATTACTTAACTTCTACAAGCTCTATCCTGAAATTAAGCTCTTTACCAGCCATCTCATGGTTAGCATCAAATGTAATCTCACTGTCAGTAAGTGCTGTCACCTTAGCTGGGAACTGCTGTCCATATTCATTCTGAAGATATATCATATCATCAACTTTAAGGTCTTCTGAACCAGGAAGCTCACTGATTGCAACTGTTATAAAAGCCTCTGGGTCAACCTCACCATACGCCTCTTCTGGCATAAGATGTATATCTACACTTTCACCGACATTCAATGATGCAACTGCTTTATCAAATCCCTGTATCATCATTCCAGAGCCACACACGAACTCAATTGGCTCACCTCTGTCATAAGACGAATCAAACTGTGTTCCATCATTAAATGTTCCTCTGTAATGTACCTTACAAGTCTTTCCTACATTAGGTCCTTCAAAATTCATTAATGTTAATCTCCTTTTTTGTTATTTAAAGATTAATTATACCCTTAAACCATGAATATTAAAAGCTGATTTTTCACATATCGTTCTACAGTGAAAGCTGATTTTATCATATATTCTTCTGTAGGAATTTCCTGATTACCTTAATATAGTCATCTGCTGTTACAGGGGTCTGGTTCATCAAGTCAGCCAGCAAGCCTGAAATATGTACGTCTTTTTCCTTTTTATAGTCCTTAAAAATTGTCTCAAACATATCCTGCGCATATGCAGCCTGTTCCTCATTCTCGTCATGGATATGTCCCATTCCTGCCTTTATAAGTGTTGGTTTTAATTTCTCATAATTGCAGTGCTTCATGTAAAACAGCATAAGAGGTGCAAAGAAATATTTCTTTTTAAGGCTTTTGATTGTCGCAGCGTCCATACCACCTGTAGATACCAGAATAAGTCCGCCAACTTCATCGTGATACTGCTGTATTAGTGCGTAATTCCTGTGGATAGTCAAAAAGCAGAACCTGATACTCGTCTGATAAAGCATCCACATACCTCATCCACATTTCAAGGGTATTCATTCCTCCATTTAACATTACAAGTGTTCTGCCATCCTTTTTCCGCTCAATACATAATGGAATTTACTTCCATCAACAATAATATCCTCATATGTATGAGTTAATGCAAATAATTTTAACTCCTCTGAATATGACATATTTTTCTCCTTTCAAAATCTAAATAAGAAAAATCAAACCTGCAAACATAATTGCTGTGATAACGTTTGCTTTTGCTGGAAGCTTTGTTGGCATAATCACAATTGCAAGCGGTATAAGATTAAAAATACAAGCCCATACAGGAAGTGCTGTCCTGCCTGTTACAACTGCTATCAGAAATGCTGCTGCAAATACCAGCATTCCAAGATATCCGAGATACATGGTGTAACATGTAGTTTTAAAGATTTTTCAATGGCATTCCACGAAAGGATTCTTTTGATTTCTCATAATTTTCTTTCTATAGCCATAATTCTCTCCCTTTCTATTCCCCAAATTCATTCAAAAAACTTTTTTGGGGAATAGCTTATTTGTACTATATATTTTTTCATTTGTTTGTCACGCACATATTATGTATTTTCTACCCCCAATCCATCCCATCACTTTGGGGTAGAAAGAAACGATGTGGGGTAGTATCATGCACTAATACTACCTATTCACTGTCAGATTCATAGGGCACCTCCTTTTCTTAAAATGATTGCCAGATTTTTCATCTTTATGCCGGCACAAATGAAAAACTTATTAAATTCATTTTATCTATTCATTTTATCTATTCATTTTACAAAAGGGTTTTCATAAACCCTTTAATATGTTATTATATATTATATAGTAGTTATATATTATAAGGGGATTTATAATGAACACTGTTTTAATTGATGATAATGATATCTGTTTAGATGTAGAGGCTGCAATCATGCAGGATATAGATATGATAGACGAAGTACATCCATTTAATAATGTCAATGACCTTCTGGAATATATGTCTTCCAATTCTGTAGATGTTGCCTTTTTAGACATATTAATGGATGACTCCGATGGTATCAGTCTTGCTATGGAGATTAAAAGAACCCAGCCAAAATGCAAGATTATATTTATAAGCAGTTCAAGAGATTTTGCTCTTGAAGCATTTCAGGTGTATGCATCTGGATATCTTTTAAAACCAGTCACAGAAGAAGAAATCATTAACGTATTGTTGAATATATAGATTATTTTTCACTTCTATAATTGGCTTTTTCCCTTATAAAACTGATTATAGATGCTCAGTTTTGTTATCCAAGGGCATCCACCTTTACCAACTCCAAACATATTTAAAAATCCGCTAACCAGTTCCTTTTTAGCATCATCTGCCTTATCTGTAGATTTGTAATATACTGTCTAGCATTTCTATAGAATTCTACCTGCTGCTTTGCAAACGAAACTCAGTCATTCTATTTTCCCTGCACACCCTTAGCAATTCAACTTGTATTCCTATATGCCACGCATGTATCCTTTCATCACTGGTATCAAGGCTGATTACTTGATATCCAGTCATTTTAGTGTTGATAATTTTATTTTTATCATCAAAGCAAATTCACAGGGTGACTTAAAATGTGATTTTCTGTGCTGTTCAATCTTCGAAAAAGGCGAGCGTGATTATGAAACTAATCAACGCCCCAGAACACTCATGAAAAAGGAACGAATACATATAACCTTATTGGAGAATGATTTTTTAGAAGAAAATATGACGGAGATTGATTCTGAAGAAAAAGAACAGTATAATTGGTAATATAAATTGAAATTATTGGGGTTACAATACATGATGGAGGGCGGCAGAGGACGGAACTCTGTATCTCACGCCCACCAAGACGGCATAAGCTGCCTACCACACCAAACTTTATGGAATATGAGGCGGTTGTACCTGCCGAAAAATCACTTCATCAAAGAAGAAACTATGTCCACTGAAAAATATCTGGCACTGTTCTTTCGCTGCTGCTGGGTGTACAGATGATGTTCAGTTTTATGCTGACAGACAGCGAAAACCCGATTAAGCTTTGCAGGCATTGTACCAAAGCTTTTGTCGCAAGCAGACCAAGTACTATATTTTGCAGCCCGCAGTGCAAGAATAAGCATAATGTTTACAAAAGCAGAGCGAGAAACAAAAGTGACCAATAGGAAGGGAATAGATATGAACGAAGAATATGGGCTAACTCCTTATGAAACAAAGGAAATCCTGTTTTATAAAACCGATAATGGTGAAGTTCGGGTTGAAATCCTTTTATATCAGGAAAACTTGTGGCTGACGCAGGCAAAGATGGCAGAATTATTTGAAGTGCAAAAGGCGGCTATTTCAAAACATTTGAAAAATATTTTTACATCCGGCGAATTGCAGGAAGAAGCAGTTGTTTCCAAAATGGAAACAACTGCGGCAGACGGCAAACGGTACAATACAAGCTATTACAATCTGGATGCCATTATTGCTGTCGGATACCGTGTTAATTCTAAAAAGGCTACGATGTTCCGCATTTGGGCAAATCGAGTATTAAAAGAATTTATTATTAAAGGCTATGTGATGGACGAGCCGATAGCACAAAACCAAACATGGGCTTGACAACTTGGAAAAATGCTCCGCAGGGGCGTATTCGCAAGTCGGATGTTTCAATCGCCAAAAACTACTTGAACGAAGAAGAACTGATAAATCTGAATGAGATCGTAACAATGTATCTGGACTATGCCGAAAGACAGGCACGGCGGGGAAATATCATGTATATGCAGGATTGGTTTAATCGTTTGGATGCGTTCCTCCAGTTCAACGAAGAAGATATTTTACATGACAAAGGCAAAGTGACCGCTGCCATCGCAAAGGCGTTTGCAGAAAGTGAATTTGAAAAATTCCGTGTTTTGCAGGACAGAACATATCAGAGTGATTTCGACCGTCTTGTGGCAAATATCGAAGAAAACAGCAAACAAACAAAATAAATCAGGAAACCACACGCTTCCGATTTTACTGTCAGAAGTGTCATATACCAATTCGTGCAGAACGATTTCTTCCGTTCTACCGATTATCCTTGCTTCATCAATATAATGTATTTCCTTTTCTGATATTAAAAGCACCTTCTCTTGTGGTTATGAGTTAATTATAAAACACCAATTTACAACTTTTTTCATAAAAAGAAAATGTACAAGGCTTTCTGATGTATAATGAATTTGCACAAA
>URGC01000092.1 GCA_900547255.1 uncultured Eubacterium sp.
AGAAGAAAATAGACAGGAAAAAGATATGTGAAACTCTTGAAAAAATCGGACTTGACCCAGAAGATAAAAGAACTTACAGAAAGTATTCACTGGGAATGAAGCAGAGACTTGGAATAGCGGCGGCTGTTATGGAAGATCCTGATATTGTTATATTGGATGAACCTATTAACGCACTTGATGAAAGCGGAGCCATGCAGGTTCGTGAGATTTTAAAGGAGCAGAAGGAGCGTGGCGCTATCTGCATAATCGCGTGCCATGATTCAGAAGAGCTTGAATATCTGTCAGATGTGATTATACAGATTAGTGATGGGGAGATAGTTTCGTAATAAAAAATTGTGGCTTTAACTGTAAATATGTCAGTGTGAGTATTGATAATCTTGTCAAAAATGGGTAAGATAGTAAGCAAGATAATAAGTAAGTTGCGATTATTACAGATTATTAAAATTGAATATTTAAGACATATAAGGCATAGACTGTTCTAAAGTAAATCGGAGTATGTGACATAGATGAAATCAGGATGTTCGTACATACTTAAGATTATAAGCAGCAGTCTGTGCCTTATTATTATGCTTACAAGTATATTCCTTAGTGCGCCTATGGCGGTCTATGCTGTGCAGGAAGACTATACTGATACAGCGGCTGGTGTCAGCGGACAGGAAGGGGATGCACTGGGGCTGTCGTCTGCAAGCGCAGTGCTTATGGAGGCTTCAACCGGACAGATAATATATGAAAAGAACAGCACGCAAAGTGTTGCGCCAGCGAGTATAACCAAGATAATGACGCTTCTGCTTATATTTGATGCATTACAGGATGGAAGTATCAAACTGACTGATGAGGTAACTGTATCAGAACATGCGGCATCAATGGGCGGCAGTCAGGTATTCCTTGAACCTATGGAGGTCCAGACAGTTAATACCATGATAAAATGCATAGCTATGGCGAGTGCAAATGATGCATGCGTGAGTATGGCTGAATATATAGGTGGAACAGAAGAGGCATTTGTTGAAAAAATGAATGCGAGGGCGGCAGGACTTGGAATGCAGAATACGCATTTTGTCAATAGCTGTGGGCTTGATACGGATGGTCATGTATCAAGTGCTATGGATGTTGCGCTTATGAGCCGCGAGCTTATCAATAAATATCCAGAAATACATAACTATTCAACAGTCTGGATGGACACAATAACCCACACAACAAGACGTGGCACATCTGAGTTCGGTCTTACTAACACTAATAAGCTTATCAAACAGTATCAGTGGGCAACAGGTTTAAAGACAGGTTCAACCAGTAAAGCCGGATGCTGTCTGTCTGCTACAGCTTCAAAAGACGGAATTGATTTAATAGCTGTTGTTATGACAGCTCCTAATTCAAAGACACGTTTCGCTGAAGCCATATCACTTCTAAACTATGGATTTTCCAACTGCTATATATATAAAGATGAACAGCCGTTAGAATACGAATCGCCTGGTATATCCGGCGGCGTAAAAGAAACATTAGAAACAGCATCGGAAAAATCATTCAGCTATCTTTTCCTGACAAAACCAGATACAGGTAAGATTGAGAGAAAAATTGAATTAAGTGAGAATATTGCCGCCCCTGTTAATGAGGGCGACCAGGTGGGCTGCGTGATATATTCTTATGAAGGAAAAGAGCTTGGCAGAATTCCAATCGTATCAAAGGAAAATGTGCCAAAGGCTACATTTTCCGATACATTAAGAAAAGTGATAAACAGATTTTTATAATGTCTAAGTGAAAAATCCCAGCCCCCGTAGGGGGAGATATAATAAATTCCTTGATAAATCATATATGAATTTCTGCATTTTTGTGATATTATAGACCAAGATGATTATAAGTGGTGCATTGTACCCACCTGCCACGGTTGGGATTGTGCCACAGCAAGGAAAGATACGATATGGATTTATTTGACTACATGCGTGAGAATACCATGAAGAATGAGTCACCGCTTGCATCAAGAATCAGACCTAAGACACTTGATGAGGTGGTGGGACAACAGCATATCATAGGCAGGGATAAGTTACTGTACAGGGCTATCAAGGCAGATAAGCTAAGCTCAATCATATTCTATGGACCACCGGGAACAGGCAAGACAACACTTGCCAAGGTTATAGCACATACTACGAGTGCAGATTTCATGCAGATTAATGCTACAGTTGCCGGCAAGAAGGACATGGAAGAGGTTATAGAGAAGGCTAAGAATAACCTTGGAATGTATGGCAGGAAAACTATCCTTTTCGTAGACGAGATTCATAGATTCAATAAGGGACAGCAGGATTACCTTCTGCCATTTGTTGAGGATGGAACAATAATACTGATAGGGGCTACGACAGAGAATCCGTATTTTGAAGTTAACGGGGCTTTGATATCAAGGTCAATTATATTTGAGCTGAAACCGCTTGATAAAGATGACATTAAAGTGATTCTTAAGAGAGCAGTTTATGATAAAGAGAATGGCATGGGAAGCCTGAATGCAGATATTGATGATGATGCACTGGATTTCCTTGCCGATATATCGAATGGCGATGCAAGGAATGCATTGAATGCCATTGAGCTAGGCGTGCTTACAACAAGTCCGTCAGAGGATGGGAAGATTCATATAACATTAGAGATTGCGCAGGAGTGTATACAGCGAAGAACTCTTAAATATGATAAAGATGGTGATAACCATTATGATACAATATCAGCATTTATCAAGAGCATGCGCGGTTCAGACCCGGATGCGGCTGTGTATTATCTTGCAAGAATGCTTCATGCAGGAGAAGATATCAAATTTATCGCAAGAAGAATTATGATATGTGCAAGTGAAGATGTAGGCAATGCAGACCCACAGGCACTTGTCGTTGCGGTGAGCGCATGTCAGGCTATAGAAAGGCTCGGTATGCCGGAAGCAAGGATTGTGCTGTCGCAGGCGGCAACCTACGTTGCGTGTGCGCCTAAGAGCAATGCTGCTTATATGGCAGTTGACAGAGCGTTAGATACAGTTGAGCATGAAAGAAGCTATTCTGTTCCACCACATTTGCAGGATGCACATTATAAGAGTGCTGGCAAGTTAGGACATGGCGAGGGATATAAGTATGCACATGATTATCCTAACCATTATGTGAAGCAGCAGTATCTGCCAACAGAGCTTATGGGCACGACATTTTATGAGCCGACAGATAATGGTTATGAGAAGAAGATTAAGGAACATTTAAAGAAGATACAATCGGAGGCTTGATTGCTGGATGAAGGATTATCTTAAGCGTTTAGCCAGAGGAATATTCAGATATGATGATGCACAGATTATCATAGATAAGAATGAGATAAAGGCGGAAGTGCCAGAAGATTCGGTTATGAACCTGTCTTTCTCATATAGTGCAGGTCAGGCAGTCAAAGGAGTAATCTGGTCGTCCAATGACCGTGTGACACTAAAGGATAATATGTTCTCTGGAACAGAAGGTACAATTGAATATCAGGTCGACTGTATAGGTATGTATAATGGCGACACACTGACAGGCACATTTGATGTTGTAAGTAATGCTGGCGAATATCAGATAACTTATGAGTTCGGATGTGTCTTAAAGTCGTTGGATACAAGTATAGGTCAGGCTGCAACGCTTTATGATTTTACTAATCTGGCGCAGAAAGCACCCGAGGAAGCAGAACGCATATATATTGATGACAGGTTTAAGAAGACATTTCTAAGAGGTGATGATACTTTGAAATGTCTGTATGACATGTTCTCAATGAATACGAATGAGGCGGAGGCAATAGAGGAATTCCTTGTGGCAGCTCATCAGAAAGAGCCTGTGAAGCTGTCGGTTGATTCGACGCTTAACCAGTGTGATATAAGCGAGGATGAGACTGGATACAGCCTTATGATTAATAAGAGTACATGGGGATATACAGACATATCGGTCAAGGCGCAACCATCATTTGTTACAGTTGATAATGAATCTGAATTCTTAACAGCAGATGGCGATATATCGCGCAAAATGCTTACAACAGAGGATTTTACCGGTTCTATGTGTGAGCTTGGCTATATGGTTAAACGTGACAGGCTTCATGCAGGAATCAATTATGGAAGAATTTCCTTATCGACATTTAACCAGATGTTAAAGCATGATGTGACAGCCGTATGTGTGGTGGATGACACAGAGGCAGAAAGTGTTAACCCATACAGACATCACAGGACGATTATTATGGATATTACCAGATGTTATCTTTCATACAGAATGAAAAAGATATCATCTGGTGAGTGGATAGAGACAACTAACAAGCTTATTGAGAGACTTCGCGGTTATGGAACAGACACACCATATTACAAGCTTATTCAGGCACAGGTTATGATAGCTATGGGGCAGGCTGATGAATGTGAGTGGCTTCTTGAGAGTGCAAGGTCGGACATTAACACAGATAATGTGGTGCTTTACTGTTATTATCTGTATGTAAGCTCGCTTGCCAAAAAAGATGCCACATATACAGCACAGGCATGCGACATAATCAGGAAACATTATGAGAATGGCTGTGATGACTGGCGTGTATTGTGGTTCTTATTCTACATAGACAAGCAGTTTAACCACAACCAGAGTGTCAAGCTTATAAGAATCAAGGATGCATATCAGGCAGGATGTAACAGCCCTGTAATGTATTTTGAGGCGCTTCACATTTTAAATACACAGCCGGTATTGTTAAGAGTTCTTAACAGATTTGAACTTCAGGCAATTATATATGGATGCCGCAATGGTATTATTGAGGAGCCGCTGGCTAAGCATATTGCAGAGCTTATAGGTTCAGAGAGAGTGGCATCTTTTAAGATGATTACCATTATGGGTTACATATATAAGCAGTATGAGACAGATGAGAACCTTAATGTATTGTGCTCACAGATGATTCGTAATGGAATGTACGGAAAAGATTGTCTGGCGATATATGAGAAAGCGATATTAAGGGGGCTTAGAATAACAAGACTGTATGAGTATTATATCAAGAGCATAAGCCGTGACAGATATGTACGTCTGCCTAAGATTGTTCTTATGTTCTTTGCGTATGACAGCGGTCTTGATTACACAGACAAGGCTTATCTGTATGCAGATATTATTACTAATGAATCAGAAAATCATGAGGTGTACGACAGTTACAAATCTAATATTGAACAATTCGGATATGAACAGTTAAAGCTTGGCAATGTTGATGACAACCTGCTTGTGATATACCGCCATATATGGGATGCAAAGCTTATAGACCCATCAACAGCACCTAATATATTGAAGCTTATGTTCACATACAGAATAAGGGTTTATTCAGGCAATATGGAAAATGTGCTTGTTAAGCACAAGGAATTAAAGAGGGTAGAAAGATACAGCATCAAGAAAGGTCTTGCGTATATTCCTATGTATACAAAGGGAAGTTCTCTTGTATTTGAGGATAACAATGGACATCTTCACAAGGACACTATTGATTATGAGAAAGAAAAAGTGCTTGATGATACTTCACTTCTTAACAATATAATTGAATTAAAGATTAATAATGAATATTTTAACTTCTATAGATTTGAAGCGGGACATTCGATTGAGCAGGACAACCAGACAATGCTTGATAATGCTGTGGCTCTAAGCAGACTTAACGGAGTTGAGGAAGATGAGCTATCTGTGCTTAATTCATGGATTATAGGATATTATAATGAATTCTTTGAAGGTGATGATTTTGCAGAGCATCTGAAGAATATCCGAAAGGAAAATCTGTGCATAGATGATGCGGTCAGGCTTACTGAGGTCTGCATAAGAAATGACCAGTTTGCAGATGCGAAGGAGCTTATAGAACAGTACGGTTACAGCCGTGTATCAGCTAATCTGTTATTCAGATATGTAAGACACCAGTTGGAATGTCTTAATGATACACCGGATGAGAGCCTTATCGGAATAAGTTACCATGTGTTTGCTGCTAAAAAATATAACGAAGAAGTTCTCGGATTCATGTCCGATTATTTCAATGGCAATAATGAGCAGATGTATGAATTATGGAAGGCGTGTGAGAGCTTCAAGGTCGACTGTGTGCGTCTTGAAGAGAGACTTATAGCACAGGCATTATTTACAGGAGAACACAACGGACGTCTTACAGAAGTATTCACATCTTACTATGCCAAGGGCGGTAATAAGCTTATAATTGATGCTTACACTGCGTATAACAGCTTCCTGTATTTCGTGAAGAACAAGAAAGCTAACGATATTGTGTTTACTGCGATATGTGACAGGCTTGACAGTGAAAGAGATATACAGGACATATGTAAGCTTGCGCTGTTAAAGCACTGGTCAGCCAGAGTATCAGAGTTATCTGACAGGCAGATAGGAGTGGCATCAAAGCTTATAGGAGAATTGTGTAAAGAGAACAAATGCTTTGAATTCTTTAAAAAGTTCTCCCATGTCCTTGCACTTCCATATAACATATTAGACCAGACAATTGTGGAGTACTATGGCAATCCAGAAGCAAAGGTAAGCGTGCATTACAGATTTGGAAGTGAGGACAAGGAGCATACAGGGCTTATGACGGTATGCGGCGGTGTATTTGTCAAGAGTTTCACATGCTTCTATGGAGAGAATCTTACATATTATTTTATAGAAGAATACAAGAACAAGGTTGTGCAGTCACAGGTGTATAACATAACATGTAACACGATTAATACAGAGGGCAATAACGGCAGATTTGACTATATCAATGATATGCTTGCAAGCCGCGAACTGCACGACATAGCAACGATGAGAAAGCTTATGCATGGATATTGTGTCCAGAATTATGTGATGGAACAATATTTCAAACCATTGTAGTTAATCAGTCTTTCAGACTATTGTAGTTAATCGTTAATCAGTCGGAGGAAAGGTATGCAGATAAATAGAAATGCTGACAGCGCGGCATCTGGAAACGGACTTATAATCGGAATAGATATAGGCAAAGACGTGTCAATGGCAAGCTATTTTAGCGAGTCTGATTTGTCTGCGGGAAATGTTGTATTTCCAGATGGCAACAGCTATAAAGACAATCCAGTCACAGCAGACAGATGGCACCAGATAATCAAAGAAGGATATCAGGGGCAGATTGATGATGTGTGCAATTTCTTTAACATAATAATCGAGCAGGCAAAGAAAAGTTCTGGAAGAGTAAAGGTCGGAATGATAGCGATGACGGTGTATGATTTCAGCCTGGAACTTCTTGAAAGCATAGCATTTATTATGGAAAAGCTTAATATTCCAAGACAGCACTGGACGATCATAAGCCATGAGGAGGCATATGTGTACTATGCATACAGCCAGAAGAAGGATTTGTATGCGTCAGGTGTTATGCTGCTTGATTACCAGCCATCAGGACTTCACTGTTATCTGTGCAGTGACGGCAGACTTGGTGGTAAGATGGTTATCATGGAGAATAACTACATGCTTGCATCTGATTCGGTGAACAGGGCAGGTAATGGTGATATATCACTTGCACAGGTAAGCAAAGAGATTATAGAATGGCTGACGGATATATTATCAGACCATCATGTATCATCAATATATCTTACAGGAACAGGCTTTGATGTGGAAGAATTCCCACAGGAGCTTACGAGATTTCTGTGCAGCCACAGAAAAGTTTTTGCCGGACAGAATATCTATGTCAAGGGTGCATCATTTTGTGGATATGATGAGCTTTATCCTATGTCGGCAGGGAATATGATTATCGCATGCCATAACAGGATTGCAACCGGCATAGAGATGGATATAGTTGAGAGAGGCAGGGCTAAGAGGCTTAGGATAGTAAAGCCGGGAACTAACTGGTATACAGCATCAAGGGAGTTCCAGTTCATAGCATCTGACCTTAATGTCATCAATCTGTACATGAAGCCTTGTGATGGAAGAAAGGAATATATTGAGACAATCGATGTGAGTGATATTCCGTACAGGCAGGGCAAGGTGACGAGACTTAATATAGCATTTAATTTTACAGCGGATAACCAATTTACAGTTACAATAAAAGACAGAGGATTTGGAGATTTCGTGAAAAGCTCCGGAAAGGTAATCAATGAGCAGTTTGATATTGTGTAGGACGAAGGAGGCAGTCCGCCCATATCATGTGAGGGATATGGGAGTCAGGATATATAATCTTGAAGAGCTGTGCTACCTTGTGTATAACAATATATATGTAATCAGCAAAGATTTTTTCAGTGACAGTCTTATCAGCTTTATCAGTGAAGAGACAGGCGAGAAGAATCTTGCAGCCAAGCTGAAATCATTAAAGGATGGCAACAGCAATCTTGCAGAGATGGTTATAACGCTGTTCATGTATGTTGATTACTATACGGTTGAGGAGATAGAGGCAATCAAGGGTGTCTTAGAGACTTTAAACTCCCAGAATGTGTCGGAGAGGTTAAAGACAAGGGGAGACACATATCTTGAGAATGGCTGCTATTACAGCGCAATCCGCAATTACCAGAAGATTATTGATTCTCCGGTTGATACGACACTTCCAGCGTATTTTTATGCGAAGGTTTATCACAATATTGGCGTTGCATATGCCAAGCTGTTTATATTCGACCAGGCGGAGACTTATTTTAATGAAGCGTTTAAGATAAGCCAGCATGATGAGTCCAAGAAATGTGCGATTGCAGTACACAGGCTTGCGCTTGGAGACAATATAATAGAGCGTGATGATGCGACTGAACTGGAATATGTTGTCAAAAGAGAGCTTGAGACACTTATAGATAATGCGAGATACAGTGATGAATACAGAAGACTTTCAGAGATTGACAAGAACAAGGATGAGTCAGATATAACTAACTATTATGCTGATGTATCGGGTGTGCTTGACGGCTGGAAGAGAGATTATATCAGATATAAATCATAGTGTACTATGAGATGTACGGAAATGAGGATAGTGTGGGATTTTTAAAAAATATTAAAAATAAAATATCCAGTTTGTATTCTAATGAGAATCTAAGCGACACAGAGTACGAGAGGTATCTTGAAAAGTATCAGGATACGGATGAGTACGGAATGCCGCTTAAAGATTCGTTCTGGCAGGAGTGGTCTTTAAAAGAGGATACTAAAGAGGTTGACGAGGAATATATTGAGTGGAAAAAGCAGCATGAGAATCTTGAAAATGTCAATCTGTCGTATTTCTCAGAACCTGACATGGTTGAATACATAAGAGACCAGTGTGAGGTCATGGAGGAAGCTACACGTCATATAGATGAGGTTATGCTTGAGTACAACAATATAACAGAGCATTTTGCTGATATTGAGCTGTACGAGAATGCTCCTGATGTGTTAAGACACCAGATTGCGGATGCCGCAGAGAGAGTTGATAATCTTCTTATCGATAGAAGAATTGTCAAATCAGGTGAGGCAAAGCTTTCCAACAATGCATACCACAGAATGGAAACTTATGAGGAAGAGATTCCAAAGATGGTGACATACATAGGGGAAGAGGAAGATTATTATGATGCGCTTGCAAGAGATATAAGAATATTAGAGGGAGAACAGTTATCGCTTAGAATTGAGGCAAAGCATCTCAAACGCCGCCAGATTAATATAAGACAGAGCTGTATTATAATGCTTGCATGCTTTGCGCTTGTCTACTGCGTGTTTGTGATTGCGAGCGTGGCATCGGAAGACCAGATGAATATATTTATATTCTTTATAGTCACTGCTATAGGAGCATTTATGGCGGTAGGTTCTTATGCACTTATG
>URGC01000093.1 GCA_900547255.1 uncultured Eubacterium sp.
CACGTAGCAATCTGGTATCAAAGGGGTCAAAATACCTTTTGACCCCAACATCATGATATTTTGATAAGGCCGCCTGCATACAAAATGTGTGTGCTACGAGCCGCGGCTTGATGATTTGGATTTGTAAGTTGATTTCTTCACAACAAATCCAAAAATGCGCCTTTATCACTTCGCTAAACTAGACTTTTTTCTCTTTTTCATGAAATGCTTCAAAAAATCCACTTTTAGGGTAATCTTTGGATTTTTTCAAGATAATTTTGATATAGAGAAAATCGACTTAGATATGCTTGCGTTTAGAGGCTATATAAGCTTATGTTTGGATTTATTTTGCCAAATGTTACGAATACACCCAAATTTCGCTGACTGCTGATAACATGACACCACATCAAAATAAACGATATGCCTTAATCGCAACCCCCATTAACTTAAATTATCACGCAGAAAGGATTCCGCTTTTCATGAAATGTAAACCATCATTCAAACATATACGTGCGCTGTCCCGCCAGGTCAGGCGAAGCCTCGCTGGACTTCTTGCCGGCATCAGCGCAATTACCAACGTAGCCGGAGCTTCAATTTTTCCCGGTGCTGGCATTCCCGGTGCTGGCATTCCCAATGCTGGCATTGTCGGTGCTGGCATTGCCGGTGCTGGCATTGCCGGTTTGGCAGGTACTACTTCTGTGCTGACAGGTTGCAGCACACCTTCAAAAAATCAGCAGCAAAATCCCCAATCCTCTGGCACTGGACAGCAAGGAAACCAGACTTCTGACTCCAGACAACAATCCGAGGAGAACAATGCTTTCGAGGAATTTGCCATGGAAGTGTTTCGAGACACCCTCGCCCAGAACGGGCTTGCAGTTCACTCATACCTTGAACACCCCGAAAATTACGGAATCACCGATTACCCGCTGACTATCGGCGAATATGACCTTGATTCCCTAGGTGACACGTCAGATTTAACGAATACGCTCACACGCCTTAAATCCTTCAACCGCGAGCTTTTGTCTGATAAACATAAACTCACATATGATGAGATTTTATACACACTTGAAACCGAGCTTGAATACAGTGATATCTATCTTTATAACACATCACTGTCGACAACGATTGGCGAGCAGATTCAGCTCCCACTCGTTCTCGCCGAATACACATTTAAAGAAGAAAAAGATGTTGAAGAATACCTTGCCATCGCGGAAGATGTTGATAAATATTTCACAAACGTGTGTGAATACGAAAAACTCCGGGCTGATGCAGGTATACTCATGGAAGATTATCTGGCTGACAAGATAATTGAGCAATGCAATACATTTATTGAAAATGCAAGTGATGGTTTTCTTATAAGCACATTTGCCACAAGACTTGATGCGCTTGGACTGTCAGATGCCAAAAGAAATGAGTATATCAGGCGTAACCAGACAGCAGTAGATGAGCATGTTATCAAAGGTTATGAGATACTCCGTGACGGGCTTCGCAATCTCAAGGGAAGCGGAAAATACTCTGGCGGAATTGGCAATTACCCTGACGGACTCCGATACTATGAATATTTTCTGGCTTCTAATCTCGGCTGGAACAAATCTTTAGATGAATTTGCGGAGCTGATAACAGGCTACATCAACAAAACAATTCTACAGATTCAAAAAATTGCCACAGAACACCCGGATTCATATAACAAAGCTTCAACATTTTCATTTCAGCAGCTAAGCCCTGAGGATACGCTTGAACAGTTAAAGAAGCTCATCAAAGACAATTATCCGGACGGACCGGATGTTGATTACACAATCAGCTATGTTGATAAATCTATCTCCGAGTCGGCAAGTCCGGCTATATATTTCACGCCGCAGATTGACAATATAGAAGAAAACTCCATCTATATCAATCCCGACAATGCCGGTTCCGCTGATTTGTACGCGACACTTGCGCATGAGGGATTTCCAGGGCATCTGTATCAGACAACATATTTTGCGGCATCTGACCCTGACCTTATAAGATACGTGATTGCGCCAACTGGCTATGTCGAGGGCTGGGCCACCTATATTGAGGTTGATTCCTACAGATACGCCGAAACCGGTGACGAGTACCTTAACGAGCTTATGGGGCTCAATTATGCCCTCACGCTGCTTTTATATGCGAGTGTCGACATGGGAGTCAGTTGCTATGGATGGAGCGAGGATGATGTGTATAACTTTGTATCTTCTTTTGGATTTCGTGGAAAAAGGATTGCAAAGGAAATGTATGATGCAATGGTAAGTGAACCCGGCAACTACTGCCGTTACGTGCTTGGCTATATCGCCATTCTTGAACTTCAAGATAAAGCAAAAGAACTCCTTGGCAACAGATATTCTGCCAAAGAGTTCAATAAATTCTTACTAGACACTGGAGCTATCCAGTTTGATATATTATTCAACAGACTTGATGAATGGGCTGCTGCATATTAGCAGCAGAACGTTCAATTACCATCCAATATATTAGCAGCAGAACGCTCCGCCGCCACACAGTACATTAGCACAGAGGTTGAGCATGCACAGCTTGACACACACATCACCGCCACCGACAGTTGTACGTCCATAAGCATTGCCTCTGTCAGCATACCACTGTCCACCGCTCTGTAACTGGTTATAAAGCAACTGATACATCTGGTTATCAGGATTAAGCTCTACCGCATGCTTGGCATGTTCAAGGGCTGTTGCTGTATTACCTACCGCAGAATTAGCCTGCGCACTGTAGTAATACCACCTTGCATCTCGGTCAATCATATTGTTAAGCACATTTAACGCTTCCTGATATGAGCCACTTCTTATATAGTTATATGCCGCCTTAAGGTGCTGTCCAGTCTCATCATTACCAAACATGTCTTCGCGCTGTCTGTAACCACCATTACCATTCGTGCTGTATCCGAATCCAAATGGTCCAAATCCCCAGAAAGTTCCGAAATCGCCATATGGATTGCCGTTATTAGCCCTGTCTCCATCATAGCCATATCCACCCTGATTTGACGAATTATAACCACCGGCAGAACCATAGCCGCCTGAAGATCCATAACCACCATATGCGCCATAGCCGCTTGCACCAGCTTCCTTCTCTTTCATAATCTGGTTATAAGCCTGCTGTACCTCCTTAAACATCTCCTCCGCCTTATCCTTGTTCGGATTATTGATGTTAGCATCTGGATGATACTTTCTGCTAAGTGTTCTATATGCTTTCTTTATCTCTTCATCAGAAGCCCCTCTTGGCACTCCTAACACGCTATACGGATCTGTCACTTTTTAACCTCCATGCGGCGTTTCTTCGCCTGTTCATATCTGGTCCATACACCAGAATATATTATATTTTTAAGAATCTCTGCATCCTGTATTATCGGCAGAAATTCAAATTGTCTCGCACACTGTGCCATAACTCCATTAAGTATGCCAAGAACCATCTGCTCAAAATCGTTTCTTTCATAGTATGCCTTGAGCATATTATATCTATTCTTCCTGATATCTGCATCCAAATCGTCATATGCATCCAGTATATAGATGAATTTTCCAAGATAAAAGCCTAAACGCTCAAGTGTCTCCTGCCATTCATCATGCTTCATTGCAAGAACTGCTGCCATTATATTACCAAAACATGAAGAAACTGTGTCTATATCGGTTTCTCCTGCATTTTCCAGGCTGGAAAGCCTCTCCAGCTCACCTTTGATAACCTTCGCCTTATCTGGGTATTTATCCTGAATCCCGGCGGCTTTTTTCTTAAAATATGCTGACTCAGCTCTGGCTGCAATATTGTGGTCGTCATTCCAGTCGTCAAGACATTTGTAATATGCCATAAGAAGATTCATATCGGCAACATAATCTGTCACCTTGCTCCTACGGAACGTGTGCTTACCAACCGGATGCACCATGCAATGCTTCTCGCACACCGTCACTTCCGGCTCATATAACCCTGTCAGAAGCATTACCAGAAATGTAAAATCATAGCTTAACGTCATCTTGGACAGCAGCCCATGCTGGCTTCCAAGCGCGTCGCACAAGCCGCAGTAATATGACCTGTACATATCAAATTCTCGAAATCTTAATTCTGGCTTATTAACAACAACATATCCGTACATACTATCCTCAACTCTTTACAATATTAACCGCGATGTCAGCATATATGTTTAATTAAACATCTATCATTATAAATGCTTATCTGTATGTCAGCTTTTATCCGGCATATCAATACTCTCTATCGCCTTAAGCCCCATTGGATTGAGAAGTCTGTTTTTTCTAAGCCTTCCTATATTCTGGGTAGAATTCTTTGCCTTCTCCATATACTCAGGGGATTTCATTCTTGTTCTGAGTGTCTCCATACGCTGGTCTATTGATGCAATTATCTGTGCACAATCTGCCAGCTCATCTGCTATCGCACCTTCCTCGTCCGCAGGTATATTCTTCTTATATCTTAACTTATGCTCCTGACTTGCCCACAAATCCATAGCAAGTGTTCTTATCTGAACCTCGACCTTCATAGGTTTCTTCTCATCATGAAGGAATATAGGAACCTCTACTATAAGATGAAGGCTTCTGTATCCGCTTGGTTTAGGATTCTTAATGTAATCCTTAATCTCAATAAGTGTTATATCATCCTGTGATAAAAAGCAGTCCGCAAGCATATATATGTCTTCAATAAATGAACATATGACCCTTACACCTGCTATATCCCTTATCTCAGACTCTATAGCCTCAATATTGAGCGGAATATTCTTTCTTCGTATTTTCTTAAGTATGCTGTCGATAGACTTGATTCTCGTCTTTATGGACTCTATTGGGTTGCAGTCATATTCAAGCGAGAACTGCTCATCAAGCACACGGAACTTCGTCTCAACTTCCATAGCTGCACATTTATAATATGACATCTCCATGTCAAAAGGCTTGATATTCTCTGATAATGTATCAAGAACCTCATCAGACAATAGATTTTCCTTAATAAACTGGTCTCTTATCTGAACCTTTCTCTGCTCAACCTGTTGCTCCAGCAAATTCATTAACATCACCCATTCATCTTACTTTACATGTATTAATAATCTCATGCTATGCCTGCATACATATACAGCCACATATACATCAATCCAGCCATTTACTCATGCTGGACCCGGATTATTATCATCATCTTATCATAATGGCTAATACACTTCTATATATAAACTATAAAAAATTCTAAAAACTTCCATAACATCTTCTAATCATCGGATTTGGCTTTTCAAACCAGATTTCGAATTAAATATCCAAATTGGGTTTTCAAACTGAGAATACAAATTGGATTTGGCTTCATACTGGGAAAACGGCTTGAAAAATCCAGAAACCAAGATAATCTTGGCTTTTTCTGTGCTTTCATGAATTAAAAGAAAAAAGATTAGTTTAGCGAAGTGTAAAATCAATCATTTTGGCTGAAATCACTAAAAATCAGCAGATTGCGCCAATTCACCCCTGCATAAAAAAATAAAAGCCTTACAACCTGGGCTCAATCCCAAATCATAAGACCTTCTAGTGCGTCGCCAGGGGTTCGAACCCTGGACACCCTGATTAAGAGTCAGGTGCTCTACCAACTGAGCTAGCGACGCTTATTAAGTTTGTGTCAGTGTTTTTTGTTTTTGTCTTATCGCTGAACACAAGTGGTATTATATATGACATTTTCAAATAATGCAAGCGTTTTTTTGTATTTATTTAAGAACAATTTAAAAAAATTTAATTTTATTTCCATTGCAGTTTTTGGATTTATTATTTATAATTTACATGGGAGTGCGTTCGTCCCACATTTTACAAGGATTTCCGGATTTTGTCAATTTTATGGATATTGCCTTAACACAACTCCTTGCAATGTCAAATTAATTTAAAAAATTTGATATTTTATCGAAAAAACATGAAAGGAAATACGTATATATATGAAAAACTCTTCTAATAAAATAGAAAATAGTTCTAAAAAATATACAAATTCTGATGATAATCTGGAAAAAAATGAACCTCAGATATCATCCGATAATTCGTCAAACCATTTTTCTGATACTGGCAGTAAAGAATCATCAGATCCAGCAGAAAAAATTCACAGGTTTATTCCGAACAGCAAATATTTCACTATATTATGTTATGCACTGCTTTTTGTTCTCGGCAGTATTCTTATCTATAAGTTTGTAGGTAATTTCCACGCAACAGTGAATGGTATTGGCTATATAATCAACCTGATATCACCATTTTTGGCAGGTGCATTTATTGCCCTTGTTTTATTTCCGCTTGTCAAGCTCATGTATAGGAAAGTTTTTATAGGACTTTTTCATATGAAATCTGATAAAGCCGCCAAATACCTTTCAATATTCTTTACATATGTTATTGCAATCGGACTTCTGATTCTGCTCCTCGGCGTTGTTATACCTCAGATTATCAAGAGTATAACCGAGATTACAGAACAGCTTCCTGTATGGTACAAGTCGGCAATTACATTTATTGATGAATTTGAAGCTAACCACCCTGCGCTTAACGATACTATCGATTATTCAGCAATCAATGATAAGATTGAGCAGGCACTTCCGGGCGTAATCTCATACGTTACCAGCATGCTTACTAACATTGTTCCTGTCGTTGTCAACACATCTGTTGCTATTGTCAAAGGACTTGTAAGCTTTATTATATCTATAATCGTGTCTGTTTATATGATTTCAGACCACAAAAATTTATTTTATCAGGGTCAGCGTCTTATGTACGCATTATTCCCTGTGAGAGCTGTGAATATTACTAAAGAGATTCTTAAAGAGAGTGCCAGCATATTTATAGGATTTATATTAGGCAAGGCTCTGGATTCGCTTATTATCGGCATAATATGCTTTGTACTTATGATGATATTCCAATTCCCTTACGCAGTACTTATCAGCGTTATTGTCGGAATTACCAATATGATTCCATATTTTGGACCATATATCGGCGGTGCAATCGGATTCATATTCGTGCTTATCAATAATCCAATCAAAGCCCTGTTCTTCATCCTGCTGATTCTTGTTATCCAGCAGTTTGACGGACTCTACTTAGGGCCTAAGATTCTCGGCGACAGCACCGGATTATCACCACTGTGGGTTATCTTCGCAATTACCGTCGGCGGAAGCCTGTTTGGTGTGCTTGGAATGTTCCTCGGTGTCCCATGTATTGCCGTTATCAGTTACATTTTAAACAGAATTATCAAGTTCCTTCTTAGGAAAAAGGATGTCAATGTCCCTTCCTGTGATTCCCAGGACCGCATGTAAATCCTACGACATCATCCCAGTTCCTCTTGAAGCGGACGATACGCCTGTTTAACTTTTTATTACAAAATAAGGCATATGATATACACCTCAGCAGCGATGATTCGTGCTTATGCATAACCCCTCCATCATGCTTTTGTATATCATATGCCAAATTTTTACCTTGTTGCCACAAGTTTACATATTGGATTTCCCTGGCTTGAGAATCGCTCCTCATACTCTGTACATACATTCCCCTCGTTAAGAACCGGGTCATTATGAAGGTCGTATGTGCATACATCAAGATTCCAGCCTGCTTCCCTGACTTCCTCGACCGAGAAGTCGAAAAGTGGTCTGTTATCAGTCTTGAATTCCACTCTTCCGTCTTTCTTTAAAATGTCATTGTATCTTGCAAAGAACTGTCTTGATGTAAGTCTTCTCTTCGCATGTCTGTCCTTAGGCCATGGGTCTGAGAAGTTAAGGTATATTCTGTCCACCTCGTCCTTTGCGAACACCTCACATATGTTCTCCGCATCCATTCTTATAAATCTAAGGTTAGGAAGCTGTAATTCGTCCTGCTTCTCAACGGCACGCAGAAGCACGCTTGAATATTTCTCAATTCCAACATAATTAATGTCTGGATTCATCTGTGCAAGTGTTGATATAAATCTTCCTTTTCCCATTCCTATCTCAATATGAACAGGATTATTATTGCCGAACACCTCTGCCCATGTACCAGCCATTCCCTCTGGCTCTGTGTACACGTATTCGTTGGCAGTCATGACTTCCCTTGCTCCCGGAACATTTCTTAATCTCATCTAATCTATATATAATCCGTATGGCTGTGCCGCGGATTCGTCCTTTCCCCCAGAATAAACCTGAGTTTCTTAGAGCATTATATATGGAAATGTGATAATTGGCAATGTCGGATTAGATAAACTTTACATTCAGTAAATATTACGCTAAAATGTTATCATATTTATTATTTTATGAGGTTATCTATGTTTAAAAATATATTCAAGAAATCAATCACAGCCATATTAGCTGCTGTCACCATAGCTGTTCCTGCCATGAGCGCGGCGGTTCCAGCTATAGAGGGAATTACTGGCAGCACGTCAGATGTCACCGCATATGCGGCGACAACATCTACCATTAATTCGTCCAGCACATCTTCGCAGTCTGATCAGGAATGGCCAGTTGCCCCTGACCTGACTTCAGGAAGTGCTATTCTTATTGATGCAGATACCGGTGCAATTTTATATGAGAAAAATTCACATGAGATATCTTATCCAGCCAGCACAACCAAGATACTTACCGGACTTATCACGATTGAGAACTGTAGTCTTAATGACACAGTAACATTTTCAAGAGAAGCCGCTAACTCAGTAACATGGGAGGATTCACAGCTTGGAGCCAAAACCGGCGAGGAGATGACTGTTGAGCAGGTGCTGTATGGCATGCTTCTCCACTCTGCGAATGAATTTGCATATGCATTAGGTGAACAGGTCGCAGGCTCTATGACAGCCTTTTCCAATATGATGAACGAGAGAGCCAAAGAACTTGGTGCCCTTAACACACATTTTGCGAATGCAAGCGGTCTGCATGACTTAAACCATTACACAACAGCGTATGACATGGCTATGATTGCCAAGGGATGTTATAACAATGCAACATTTATTAATATAGATTCAACTTATACAAGTTACACAATACCGCCTACGAACAAAACTGCGACTGCGCGTACCTTCAAGCACAGACACCAGATGTTAAAGGGCAGGACTTACGAATATGAATACTGCAAGGGTGGTAAGACAGGATTTACAGACCAGGCAGGATGCACACTTGTAACATTTGCGGAAAAAGATGATATGAGACTTATCTGTGTTGTCTTCAAATCTGACTCTGAATTAAGATATGTCGATACACGTAACCTGTTTGACTGGGGCTTTGCTAATTTCAAGAAGCTCACAACCTCCGGTTCAACTATAAGCTCACTCTTTACAAGCGACAGCTTCTATGATTCAAAGGTATTTAACCAGTATAATCTCGACCTGAATCTGAATGCTTCGACGCTGACTCTTCCTAAGAATATGTCTGTGGGCGACGTAAGCGTCGATATAGACAATAATTATGCAACAACCAATGATAATGGGGTATATTCAGCAAGACTCGATTTTAAGGCAAAAGACAACGTTGTTGGCACTGCCACATTGAGAATCTCCACACCAGCTAATCTGGCAGCATCAAGTAATGCTCCATTATTAGTTACAGATTCATCTAATGCCAATTCGCCTAAGAAATGCATTGTTATCAATCTGTGGGCATTCATAGTAATTGCAGTGATGTTATTCATTCTTGGATACATGTTAAATATTATTAAATCAAGCCGCCGACGCAGAAGAAGACGTAGAGGCGGACGAAAGTTAAAAATGTAATCTGGACATAATGATACCAGGGTCAAAAGGTCAGAAAGCCGATGCAAGCT
>URGC01000094.1 GCA_900547255.1 uncultured Eubacterium sp.
GGTTGTCGGTTATGTGGCAGCGACCTTTTTCTATCTGAATCTGCGTTTTGCATGGATAACTGATGCATGGATGCTTGTACTTGGATTTCTGGTAGTACTGATGTTCGTCTATGTATTTACATTTCCAAAATACAAGACAGAAGATGTTATGTGGGTATTCTTCAGTATAGTGTATGTTGCTGTAACACTTTCTTATATCTATCAGGTAAGAATGCTGCAGGACGGAATATATATCGTATGGCTTATATTCGTGTCTTCATGGGGCAATGATACATGTGCATATTTCACAGGTGTATTCTTTGGAAAGCATAAGATGACTCCAAAGCTTTCACCTAAGAAGACTTACGAGGGCGCAATAGGTGGAGTTGTCGGTGCGACACTTCTTGGCTTTGGATATGGATTTGCCATAAGCTCTAAGATGTCAGATGTACTTGTACATCCTGTATATACATTTGCAATAGCCAGCTTCATAGGTGCATTCCTGTCTATATTCGGAGACTTGGCTGCATCTGCTATTAAGAGAAATCATGATGTGAAAGACTATGGAAAGTTAATACCGGGACATGGTGGAATTATGGACAGATTCGACAGTGCAATATTCACGGCACCTGTTGTTTACTGGGCAATAGAGGTTATTAACAAAGTCTTTGGAGGTTGATAATGAAGAACGTTTCGATACTTGGTTCAACTGGTTCAATTGGAACACAGACATTAGATGTTATTAGAAGAAATGCTGATATTAACGTAGTTGCACTTGCAGCGGGCACAAGGGTTGCTGACCTTGCAGAACAGGTTCGTGAATTCAAGCCACAGCTTGTATGTATAGGTAAAGAAGAACTTGTTTCAGAGTTAAAGACTCTTATCGGTGATATGGATGTTAAGATTGTAAGTGGTGACGAAGGTCTTATTGAAGCTGCAACAATTGAGAGTGCAGAAATTGTTGTCACAGCGGTTGTAGGTATGATGGGAATTACACCTACAGTTGAAGCTATCAAAGCACATAAGGACATTGCACTTGCCAATAAAGAGACACTTGTGTGTGCTGGTCATATTATTATGAGTCTTGCTAAGGAATGTAATGTTAATATATATCCTGTTGACAGCGAACATTCAGCAATATTCCAGTGTCTTAACGGTGAGAACCGTGGTGAGATAGAGAAGATTCTTCTTACAGCTTCTGGTGGTCCATTCAGAGGAAAGAAAAGAGCTGACCTTGAAAATGTACAGTTAGAGGATGCACTTAAGCATCCTAACTGGGCTATGGGAAGAAAGATTACAATAGATTCTTCTACAATGGTTAATAAAGGATTAGAAGTTATAGAGGCAAAATGGCTCTTCGGAGTTCCTGCAACAGATGTTCAGGTCGTAGTGCAGCCACAGAGTATAATACATTCAATGGTAGAGTTTGAGGATGGCGGTGTCATGGCGCAGCTCGGTTCGCCAGATATGAGACTGCCTATACAGTATGCACTGTGTTATCCGGAAAGAAGAGTGCTTAATAATTCAAAGAAGCTGGATTTTTATGAGCTTACACAGATAACATTTGAAAAGCCGGATATGGATACTTTCAAGGGACTGCCATATGCATATGAGGCGGCGGCAAGTGGCGGTAATATGCCGACAGTATTTAATGCTGCTAATGAGCTTGCTGTAAGTAAGTTTCTTAGTGAATCAATTAAATACCTTGATATATATGACATTATAAGATATGCGATGGATAATGTAAGACATATAGATAATCCAAGTGTTGAAGATATTCTTACCACAGAAAAAGAGACGTATGAATTAATAGAAAGCAGGTGGTAAGTTGATAGTTAACATTATTATTGCAGTACTTATGATTGGATTCCTTGTTGTAGCGCATGAATTCGGTCATTTTATCGTTGCAAAGGCGAATGGTGTTGCTGTTATTGAGTTTGCAGTTGGTTTTGGACCACGTATATTCCATGTGAAAAAGGGCGAGACAGATTATGCGCTGAGGCTTATCCCATTTGGTGGTGCATGTGTTATGTTAGGCGATGCCATGATGGAGATGGGCGATGAGGCATCAGAGTATGATGAATCAAGAGCGCTGTCAGCCAAGTCAGTGTGGGCAAGGATTGCGATAGTTGTCGCAGGGCCATTTTTTAACTTTATAATAGCGTTTATATTTGCAGTTATCATAATAGCATCTGTGGGAATAGACCCATGTACTGTGGATGTTGTTGAAAAGGATTCTCCGGCATATGAGGCAGGGCTTGAGGTTGGAGATCTTATAACTAAGATTAATAATAACAATATGGCATTCTCAAAGGAATATTCATTCTATAATTATTATCGTGGTGATGAGACAATGAATATCACTTATAAGAGAAATGGCGAGAAATACACTACAACTGTAACACCGGTGTATCGTACTTCACAGGTGTACAGAATTGGTGTGGTTGTGTCAGAGAATGTCAATATAACTACAGTTACCAAGGATTCCCCAGCGGATAAGGCAGGGCTTAAAGTTGGCGATATTATTATGTCTGTTGATGGGCAGAAGCTAAGCGAGTCTCTTAAGATATCAGATATAATCAGCGCATCACAGGGCAAAGAAGTTACTATGGTTGTGAAGCGCGGTGATGAAGAGATAAGCTTATCAGTTACACCATCTATCACAGATGTAGAGGAGTATTACACAGGTTTTGACAGCTACGGATATCGTGTTAAGCAGAGTCCGGCAGCTACAATCGGATATGCATTCAAAGAAGTTGGATACTGGATTGAAGTTGTTGTAAAGAGCGTAGGAATGATGTTCACAGGCAAGGTCAGTGTCAATGATTTGTCAGGCCCTGTCGGCGTGGTTGATTCTGTCAATACAGTTGTTGAGCAGAGCAAGCCGGATGGCGTATGGATGGTATGCCTTAATCTGTTTAATTATATCGTTATGCTGAGCGCAAACCTTGGCGTTATGAATCTTTTACCACTTCCAGCCCTTGACGGCGGCAAACTCTTATTCCTTATAATAGAGGCATTGAGAGGCAAGCCAGTCAAGCCGGAGCATGAGGGAATGGTTCATTTTGTCGGAATGGTGCTTCTTATGATGCTTATGGTATATGTAATGTTTAAGGATATTACCAGATTATTCTGATAGTTTGTATATAGGAAAGGTGTATGTTATGGATAGAAATCATACAAGAGTTGTTAAGATAGGTGACGTGTGTATTGGTGGCGGTAATAGAATTGCTATACAGTCTATGACTAACACTAAGACAGAGGATGTAGAGGCTACAGTCAGCCAGATATTAGAACTTGAGAAGGCTGGATGCGATATTGTCAGATGTACAGTGCCTACAATGGAGGCTGCAAAGGCATTATCAATTATTAAATCAAGAATTCATATTCCACTTGTGGCTGATATCCACTTTGATTATAAGATGGCAATCGCTGCGATAGAGAATGGCGCAGACAAGATAAGAATCAATCCGGGCAATATCGGCGGCAGTGATAAGATTAAGGCTGTTGTTGATGCAGCCAAGGCTAAGAATATACCAATAAGAGTCGGTGTTAACAGTGGTTCTCTGGAAAAAGAGCTGATAGAGAAGTATGGCGGCGTTACAGCAGAGGGATTAGTTGAGAGCGCACTTGATAAAGTAAGGATGATTGAAGAATGGGATTATAACAATATCGTTATAAGTATCAAATCATCTGATGTAATGATGTGTATACAGGCATATGAGCTTGTATCAGAAAAGACAGATTATCCATTACATGTAGGTATAACAGAGGCTGGAACATTGTTCTCAGGAACTATCAAGTCATCAGTAGGACTTGGAGTAATTCTTTCTAAGAATATAGGTGACACAATAAGAGTATCTCTTACTGATAATCCGGTAAAAGAGGTTGAGGCGGCAAAGCAGATACTAAAGGCACTTAATCTTAGAAGCGGTGGAATTGAGATTGTGTCATGTCCTACATGTGGAAGAACTAATATTGACCTTATAGGTCTTGCATCGCAGGTAGAGAAGATGGCAGCAGATTACAGCAATCTTAACATTAAGATAGCTGTTATGGGCTGCGTTGTTAACGGACCTGGTGAAGCTAAGGAAGCTGATATCGGAATTGCAGGCGGCAATGGCTGTGGAGTGCTTATCAAGCACGGAGAGATTGTAAGGAAAGTTGCAGAAGAGGAATTGCTTGATACACTTAAGTATGAACTTGAACACTGGAACGACTGATATGAACTATAGATAAGAATTGGAGGTTTATTGTGAAATTTTTTGAGGCATTTTCAACATTAAAATTGCCACAGGAACTTGCAATGTATCTGGAAGATACAGAGGTGGCAAGGGTTACCAAGACCTCAACCAATTCTTTAGCAAGAGTGTATCTTATAAGCAGCAGGCTTATAAGCAAGCAGGTTATATATAAGACAGAAGATGCACTTAAAAAGCAGATATTCAAGATGAAGAACATGGATGTGCGTATCATTGACAGATACAAGCTGTCATCACAGTATACGCCATCCATGATAATGGAAACATACTATGACAGTATACTGTTTGAATTAGAAAAATACTGGACATTAGAATATAATCTTTTAAAGAACTCATCCTGGGAGTTTACAGGCGAACATTCGCTGGAGCTTACCTTAGAGGATGGGTTTTTGTCACGCACTTACGGTGAGAAGCTGACAGAATATTTCAAACAGATATTCCTGAACAGATTCAGCATGGACATAGATGTTGTCTATCATTATGCGCCTAAGGAAGAGAGCCATTATGAGAAAGAAAAAGAGCATAAGCTTAATCTGAGGGTAGCCCAGATAGAGAAAAATCTTAACATGGCTTCATCTGACAGTGCATCTAAATCTAATGATAAAAAATCAAAATCAGATAATAAAGAATCATCAGCTAAGCCAGAAAAAATTGTTAAGACGGCAGCAGGTGGACGTGAATTTAAGGGCAGCGGACTTAACAGCAGTAATGTCATGTCAGCCCAGAGAGAATATTACAAGAAAAAGCCAGCTAATGATGATGTGCTCTTTGGAAGAGATTTTGATGATGAGGTTATAACACCTATAGAACAGATAGATTCTGCCATAGGTGATGTTGTTATATCCGGAATGGTACGTAAGGTCGACGCAAGGCAGATACGTAATGAGAGAACTATTCTTATATATGATGTGACAGATTTCACAGATACAATAACAGTTAAGATGTTTCTGCATAATGACCAGGTTTCAGAGGTTAAGGGATATATCAAAGAGGGAGAGTTCATTAAAATAAAAGGAGCTGCGACACTCGATAAATACGACCAGGAAATCTCTATAACCAATGTGTCTGGAATCAGGAAGTCACAGGATAACAGGGTTGCAAGAACTGACCTTGCGCTTCACAAAAGAGTTGAGCTTCACTGCCATACCAAGATGAGTGATATGGATGGCGTGTCATCTGTCAAAGATATTATCAAGCAGGCGATACGCTGGGGACACAAGGGAATAGCAATCACAGACCATGGCGTTGTACAGGCATTTACAGACGCTTTTCATGCGATAGGGGATATTAAGAAGAGCTATAAGAAAAAAGGCGAGAAATTAGATTTTAAGATTATATACGGGGTGGAAGCATACCTTGTTGATGATACAAGAAAGATAATTACTAATCCTGATGAGCAGACATTTGATGATACATTTGTTGTGTTCGATATAGAGACAACAGGATTTTCAGCAGAGCAGGACAGAATCATAGAGATAGGTGCAGTAAAGATACAGGGGGGAGAGATAACAGACCGATTCAGCAGATTTATCAATCCCAGGATTCCAATTCCATTTAGAATTGAACAGCTCACAAGTATCAATGATATGATGGTTATGAATGAACCGGCAGTTGACGTGGTTCTTCCAGAATTCCTGAAATTCTGTGAGGGAGCATGTCTTGTGGCGCATAATGCTGATTTCGATACGAGCTTCATAATCAGAAAAGCGGCAGAGCTTGGCATAGAATATGAGCCTGCATATCTTGATACAGTTACGCTGTCACAGTTTCTGGTGCCTAATATACATAATTTCAAGCTGGAAACACTTTGTAAGCATTTTGGAGTATCACTTGAGAATCATCACAGGGCTGTTGATGATGCAGAGGCAACTGCCGGAATATTCCTGAAGCTTGTGAAAATGCTTAAAGAAAGAGATATTACAGACCTTCCGACACTTAATGAGGAGGGAAAGCTAAGTGACGATACAATTAAGAAATTCCATCCGTACCACTGCATAATCCTGGCATCTAACGAGATGGGAAGAATCAATCTGTACAGACTTATATCTGCATCGCATTTACAGTACTTTAACAGATTTCCAAAGGTGCCTAAGAGCCTTGTCAACAAGTACAGGGAAGGACTTATTATAGGAAGTGCATGTGAGGCAGGAGAATTGTTCAGAGCCATGCTTAATGGACGTTCTGATGCTGAGATTGCAAGAATTGTCAGCTTCTATGACTATCTTGAGGTGCAGCCTATCGGCAATAACCATTTCATGATAGAGAAGGAAGACTGCTATGTTAAGGATGAAGAGGATTTAAGGGAGCTTAACAGAAGAGTTATAAGGCTTGGAGAGAAGTTTAACAAGCCTGTAGTCGCAACCTGTGATGTGCATTTCCTGAATCCGGAGGATGAGATATACAGAAGAATCATAATGGCTGGTAAAGGCTTTGATGATGCTGACAAGCAGCCACCGCTGTATCTTCACACTACAGAGGAGATGCTTCATGAATTCGATTATCTTGGAAGTGATAAGGCTTATGAGATAGTCGTGACTAACACTAATAAAATAATGGATATGTGCGAGTATATAGACCCGGTACGTCCTGATAAAAGACCTCCTGTTATCGAGAATTCTGATAACATGCTTAGAAAGATATGCAATGACAGGGCGCATGAAATCTACGGCGAGGAATTGCCGGACATAGTTGAGAAGCGTCTTGACAGGGAGCTTAACTCTATTATCAGCAATGGATATTCCGTTATGTACATTATTGCGCAGAAGCTTGTGTGGAAATCTAATGATGACGGATATCTGGTAGGCTCAAGAGGTTCTGTTGGTTCGTCATTTGCGGCTACAATGGCTGGTATAACAGAGGTTAATCCGTTAAGTCCGCATTATCTGTGTCCTAAGTGCCATTATTATGATTTTGACTCAGATGACATCAAGCAGTTTGCTGGTGGCGCAGGATGTGATATGCCTGATAAGTATTGTCCAAAATGCGGACATAAGCTTAACAAGATGGGATTTGATATTCCATTTGAGACTTTCCTTGGATTCAAGGGTAACAAAGAGCCTGATATCGACCTTAACTTTTCTAATGAGTACCAGAGTAAGGCTCATGCATATACAGAGGTTATCTTTGGCAAGGGACAGACATTTAAGGCTGGTACAATAGGTACAGTGGCTGATAAGACTGCATATGGATATGTGTTAAAGTATTACGAGCAGAAATCAGAAGAGACTGGGCGCAATATGATGAAAAGGCGCTGTGAGATAGAGCGTATAGCGAGCGGATGTGTCGATATAAGAAGAACTACAGGACAGCATCCAGGCGGAATTGTCGTTCTTCCAATCGGTGATGAGATACATTCATTTACACCGGTACAGCATCCAGCTAATGACTGTAATACGCCGATTGTAACAACACATTTCGATTATCACAGTATTGACCACAACCTGTTAAAGCTCGATATATTAGGACATCTTGACCCTACAATGATAAGGATGCTTCAGGACCTTACAGGTATTGACCCTGTGGAGATTCCTCTTGATTCTAAAGAGGTAATGGCGTTGTTCCAGAATACAGATTCTCTTGGAATAACACCATCTGACATAGGCGGAACACAGCTTGGAACATTGGGTATCCCTGAATTTGGTACAGATTTTGCCATGCAGATGCTTATCGATGCCAAACCAAAGTTTTTCTCTGACCTTGTAAGAATTTCAGGACTTTCACATGGTACAGATGTATGGCTTGGCAATGCGCAGACACTGTTAAAAGAGGGTAAGGCAACAATTCAGACAGCTATATGTACAAGAGATGATATTATGACATATCTTATCCAAAAGGGGATCGAGAGTGAGACATCATTCACGATAATGGAGAGTGTCCGTAAGGGTAAGGGACTCTCAGAGGAACAGGAAAATATCATGATAGAGCATGATGTCCCTGACTGGTATATATGGTCATGCAAGAAGATTAAATACATGTTTCCTAAGGCGCATGCGGCGGCATACGTTATGATGGCGTGGAGGGTTGCATATTGCAAGGTATTCTATCCACTGGCATATTACTGTGCATATTTCAGTATAAGAGCCAATGCGTTCGATTATGAGAAGATGGCTATGGGAAGGGATAAGCTGGAATACTTTATCAACGATTATAAGAATAAAAAGGCAGCAGGAACTATATCTAATACTGAGGATGAAGAGCTTAAAGATATGAGGATAGTTCAGGAAATGTATGCCAGAGGCTATGATTTCACGCCAGTTGACCTCTATACAGCCAAGGCGAGAAGCTTCCAGATAATAGATGGAAAGATTATGCCGTCATTCAAGGTTATAGACAAGGTTGGTGAAGTTGCCGGAGAAGGCATAGAGATAGCAGCCAGAGGCGGAGAATTCCTGTCCAAGGATGATTTAAGGAGCAGGGCAAAGATTGGACAGACAGTTGTAGATAAGCTCTCAGAGCTTGGACTTCTTAACGGAATGGCAGACAGCAACCAGTTATCACTGTTTGATTTTTAGACCGGGTCAATATATTTATATATAATATATTGACTTGGTTTATATATTTATAGTATGATGCCTAAGTTCACTTTGCATATGTGAGGTGGATTAATAACTAGTAGTTATCATGAATTTGGAGGATTAATATAATGCTGAAAAAATATCTTACTATATTTTTCATCTCTATGGTTCCACTTGTAGAGTTAAGAGGTGCAATACCTGTTTCACAGGCTTATCAGTTACCAATGCTTCAGTCATATATCATATGTGTGCTTGGCAATATGATTCCGGTTCCTATAATATATCTGTTTGCAAGAAAAGTTCTTGAGTGGGGCAAGGATAAGAAGTATATAGGTAAGTTTTTCACTTTTTGTATAGAGAAAGGACACAAGGGTGGTGTCAAATTAAAAGAAAAAGCCGGAAGAGGATTATTCGTGGCTTTGTTATTATTTGTCGGCATACCAGTTCCGGGAACAGGAGCATGGACAGGAACACTTGCTGCAAGTTTCCTTGATATGGGATTTAAGAAAAGTGTTGTGGCAGTTCTTTTAGGAGTTCTTTTAGCAGGCGTAATAATGGGCGTTGCAAGCGCCGGAGTATTCACTGCAATATTCAGTTTTTCATAATTTTAAAAAAATTTGAAAAAAATTAAAAAAAGTGCTTGACAATAATATAAAAATCTTATATTATAAACAAGTACTTGATGCGGCCAATTGGTCAAGCGGTTAAGACGCCGCCCTCTCACGGCGGAAACAGGGGTTCGATTC
>URGC01000095.1 GCA_900547255.1 uncultured Eubacterium sp.
TTCAGCAACAATCCTCCGATCAGTGCCGGAATTGTTCCGATCACTACTTTAATCCATAACTGAATTGTCATCTTCTTCTGCTTTTCCGTCTTCGTCGGTGAGAACGGATTTAACTTATGAAAATAAATTACTACAACTGCCAGGATCGATCCAAACTGAATCACCACATTGAACATATTCGTAAATGCCTCGTTCTGCTTCAGTTGGATCAGCTGTTCTACCAGAATCAGATGACCTGTACTACTGATTGGAAGCCACTCTGTGATTCCCTCTACAATACCGTAGATTATCGCTTTAATTATATCTGCCACGATAACTCCTCCTTATTATTTTTATAATTTTAAACTCGTATAAGTATATCAGATACTTGTGTATATTAGAAATACTTTTTATCATTATCACAAATATTTGCACCATTTTTACAAGCCATTTACTTTGATTACATCATCTGGCACTTCAAAATGCTGGTAATCCTTGGCACTTTCCCAGTCTCCTCCCCATTCAAAGCCATGCTCTGTAAACAGCTTGTAGCACAGGTCATTATGATCTATCTTACATCTGAAATCTTTGCTTCTGTCTGTATACTCCACAGCCGTAGCAGGTTCTACACTAAGACTGCCATTAACCATCTTGACATATGGATTGTAGAGTGTGTTGATATCAACTGCAAGTCCCTTGCCATGCTTTGACACTGTTGTAGTATATGATATAAATCTGAAATTAAATGATGATGAATTGTTATCTCTCATAGACATCTCATCACTCGCATCGTACTCATCTATAAGTCTGATTTTTTCAATCGGATAATCTGCCTTGTACAGTTCCTTTAGTATCTCAAGCACATCCTCTGCGATAAATTGATTTACAACCATCTCACCCTCTTTTGTCTCTCCATTCAAATCCTTATGAAGCACATGCAGATACCTTAAATCCTCTCTTGGCACTGTACAGTTGTCCTTGTATGATTTCCCCTGCATCTTCGCAAACAGCTCATCTGTAATCTCTGTTATGTAAAACTGGCTGTCTTCGCTATTAGATTTATCTGCTGCATCCGCCTCAATCACAGTGCCAACATCAGCCGCTGAACCAATATCACTGTTTTTTCTTCTGCCACATCCATATAACACCATAGCAGCCAGCAAAACGCTGCCGGCTGCCATCACATAACCTCTCTTATTCATCACATTACTTCCCTGCACTATCCATATATATAATCCTGTTTATCTTTTTTAATCCATATAACAAATGCCTTTGTATTTCTGTCATCCGGCTTTGACACGAACTTTAAATCCCATCCATGCATATTGATTACCTTCTTGGCAATGGATAATCCAAGTCCGCTTCCTCCGCTTCTCCTTGACGAGTCGCCTTTGGCAAAAGGTTCAAATATATGCCCGCTGATATCATCTGGGATTGCATTGCCATCATCAGCAACAACAACCCTGACTCCTGCTGCTTCCTCTTTCATTGACAATGTTATTGTCGTACCCTTTGGATTATGACGTATCGCATTGTTAAGCAGGTTAGTCACAACTCTTGAAAGCTGTATAGAATCCGCATTAATATAATATGGTTCTTCTGGTATCTGCACTTCAAAGTCCATCCCTGCCTCTTCAATATCTGAGTAGGCAAGTGCCGCATTTTCTCTTAAAAGCTCACACAAATCCAGCTTTGTTTTATCAAGCCTGAATCCCTCGCTGTCAAGCTTCGCATATTCAAACAGCAGATTGATAAGCTCATTCATGCGGACAGATTTATTCTGGATTGCATTAAGATATTCCTGCTTCTTTGTCTCATCTGTCACCATTCCGTCAGCAAGTGCCTTGGCATATCCGTTAACCGTTGTCATAGGCGTGCGCAGGTCATGTGCAATATCTGACAGCATAAGATTTCTCTTTTTATCAAAATCTCTCTGCTGCTGTTCTCTTTCCTCCTGAATAGCCCTGAATTCCTTGATTGTAATCTTTACAAAACATAAAGCTCCTAATATATACGGAGCCGCCACAATCGCAACAAGTGCAAATCCAGTCAGAAACAATAATATTGCATTATATCTGTCAAGCGTATATACCGATGTAGTCTCATCCATAGAGTACATAACCTGGGATAGTCCGCTCTGAATCTCCTCAATTCCACCATGTATAATTCCGTTTATCGGAAATGGAAATACTGACCCGATTGCTCCCAGACACAGAAGCACCATCATAACAACAAGAAACGCTACCGCCTCTGAACCTGCCATTCTGATGTTATCATAATCAGGAAAGAAATATTCAAATACCAAAGGCATAACATACGAATTAATCGCAAATGTTATGAAATATTCTGCCACGCCGACAACAAGCAGTATCTCTATAAATTTTCTGATAAGAAACCATTTCAACTCATCATGCTTTTTCATCTATTTCTCCAAACCATACTTTTCACCTATTTCTCAAGCCCTCGCTTTTTCGCCTATTTTTCCAAACGATATCCTAATCCGCGTATTGTCCTGATATATTCAGATGCATCAACTGAAAGCTTGGAACGCAGCTTGCTTATGCACACCATAATATTATTATCTGCAACTATATAATCCTCACCCCAGCCGCACTCATATATCTGCTGCTTGGTAAAGACCTTGCCCGGATGTGTCATGAACATCTCCATTATCTTATATTCAACTGATGTGAGCTCAATCTGCTTATCACCTTTAATTAATGTACACGAATCCTCATCCAGTGTAAGGTCACGGACTTTAAGCTGTCTTCCCGCTGATTCACCAGCCTCTGCACTGCTGTTGTTAACGCCATCAACACCAGCTCCTAATGCATAAAATCTTCTTATATTAGAATTGACTCTGGCAACTGCCTCAAGCGGATTAAATGGCTTGGAAAGATAATCATCTGCTCCCATGTTAAGTCCAAGAATCTTCTCCGAATCCGCATTCTTAGCTGAAAGGATTATAACCGGAATATTGCTCTGCTTGCGAATCTGCGCAAGACATGTGTATCCATCCACTTCCGGCATCATGATATCAAGTATGCACAGGTCGGGCTTATCGGACTGCATCTTGTCCATCGCTTCACGCCCATCTGCCGCCTCAATCACGATATATTTTTCATTCTCCAAATAGAGCCGGAGAAGCTCTCTTATCTCCGGCTCATCATCTGCAATCAGAATCTTATAGCTCATAACGGCTCCTACATATTATCTGTATTTTCCATAACTATACTATCTGATGCATTATTTGTAAATTGATTTTGTCCACCATATGCAAGTGTATCGTAAAGTGCAGCATGTGCAGCATCAACATATGGAGCAACATAGAACACCTCAAGCATTCCACATGTAAGGACAGAAAGGATATGCCATCCTATGAATGAAAAATCAAGTACGAAGGCTCTCCACTTATTACCTGTCATCATCTGCTTACTTGCAGCAAATGCTTCATCCTTGCTCATCTGAGGATTCTCAGCAAGAAGGTATGGAACCATCATATATTCATATTCCTTGATAATACCAGGAATGATGAAAAGCAATGTCCATAATACTACATAAAGGTCTTTAAAGAACATTACCTTAACTACATTCATATAATTATTAGTGTCAAATGCAAATCCTAAATTACCAACCTGTGCTTTTTCATGAAGGTTGCGCACGTAGAATCTCTTGCCACCGATTTCAAGTGGGTTGCATATAAAGATATCAATAACACATGCAAATGCAAATACTATCACAAATACAACAATGAATATCAATACAAACATAGCTAAAACCGCTATCTGATCTGAGCCTGCCGCTTTCTGGATAATCCCCTCTAAGCCCAGGGCATCATACGCATTATCATCATACGTACTATCATCATAACTATTTATTGAAGTATCTGTAAATCTTGATGTAAATGATGAACTGATTGAACTTCCACCAGCTCCTCCTGAACTTCCACCAACTCCTCCTGCTATAAGTACAAGTACAAGACTTACAAGAACGCACTTCCAGTAATTCAACTTAAATGTATTCTTGGCTCTCTGCTTTAAATCTGCTCTCGACCACATATATAATTCCTCCTTTAATTCAATGGGTTTGTTATTTGATGGTGTTATAATAACACGCATTCCTTACCATGGAATTGGGAGAACCTTAACAAAACCTTAAAATACTGACTTATATATTTCCAGTACTTGTTCCTCGGTGAGAGGGATGTAGTTATTTTTTAGGAGACGCTGCTGGGTTTTGATTACGTCGCGGGCGAATACTGGGAGGTCACTTTCTTTGACACCGAAGTTTTTAAGAGGCTCGCTCTTTAGGACTTCATCCATTAAAGAATAGAGAACTTCAAGTGATTCTTCTGCGTGGCAGCCGAGGGTTTCGGCTATTAAGGCTTCAAGGTCATTGATTCTGCCTGTTGGCTGGAGTTCTTTGTATTTCTTCATAACTGGGGCAAACATTAACTGGTTGGACTGTCCATGTGGAATGTGGTATACAGAACCTAATGGATATGCACATGCATGGACTGCTGCACAGCCGGCATATCCGAAACCAAGTCCAGCCCAGTTAGAGGCTTTTAAGAAATCAGCGGCGTACTCTTTCCATGCATCACAGCCGCCATTATCTACAGCCTTCTTCCAGCATGAGATAATTGTCTTTAATGCTTCTGTTGAAAAAATTCTTGATATACTGCATCCGTTAGGGCTTAAAAATGACTCAACACTATGTACCATCGCATCAATTGATGATGTTGCGAATATCTTGTATGGTAATGAATCAAGCATATTAGTTATCATAACAGCTTTATCTGGAAGCATTGCCTCAGAGGCAAGACCCATCTTGACACCTTTGCTGACACGGTTGATTACAGATATGCTTGTAACCTCGCTTCCTGTTCCGCATGTCGTTGGAATTATTATAAGAGGGTGCTTTTTCGTAAGATTGGCGACATTATCATACAGGTCATCTACCTTATCTTCTGCTCCTGCAACGGCTACAACCTTGGCAATATCAATAACTGTTCCACCACCGATGGCTATAATTCTTCCATATTTCCTGCCTCTGCATGCATCAAGAATTGCATCGACATCACCATCTGTAGGCTCACCCTTGCTGTATTTCTCCCTGAATAAGGTCTGCACACCTGTATTAAGTGGTGCAATATAATCGTTATATGTATGCTCACCGCAGAGCACTAAATCATCTGCTCCTAACTGCGCTTCCTCTGCGAACTGTTTAAATGTATCATATTCCTCAATCTCTGTCTTGATTGAAAAACCTTTCATGTATATTAAGCCTCCTTCCTGACTTCCTCATCATTAATAGCATATTTGCGCTCCACAAGGTCTATAATGAAATCTGCTGTCTGTCTCCATCCAAGCAAACTACTGTTAAGCAGAATATCTCTTGTATGTCTGTCACCACGCTTCTTGCCTGTAATGTATTCATGTCTTGCGTGCTGTGCCTTCTCAACAGACTCCCATTCCTCTCTTGCCTTGCGCTCATTAATACCTTTCTCTTTCATAACAGCAGCTACCTCATCATCCTCTGGTGCATATATAAATACATTTAAGACATCATTTCTGTCTCTGAGAATATAATCACTGCTTCGACCAACAATAACACATGATGACTTCTCTGCGAAATCGTGAATTGCCTGGAACTGTGCATCAATTACTCGGTTTGAAAGGTTGGCATAACGGACACCATAAGATGTATCAAATCCATATCTTACACCAATCTTGGTATCGGCCTCCTCAACAAGTCCCTTATCAACACCAATCTGCTCTACAACCTTATCTACAAGGTCTGCATATGTAAGACCTACGAAGAACACCATCGCTCCACCTATAAGCATCGCAATAATTGAACCCATAAAGCCGGCTGTTGTAATCCAGTCACCTGAGTTAATAACCCAGCCCCAGCCAATCATTGCGCCAAATGCGATAACTAGTATGTCCCACGCACCCATTACCTTATCAAACTTTGAATTCTGTTCCATAGCTATCTCCTCCAATCATAGTTATTTTAAAGAATGTCAGGATAGACGGATATTAGTTATCCGTCTGCCCTGACACCTTTGTCTTTATATATTCATCTACGCTTCAAGAGCTTCTTTAATTGCCTCCTCGAATATCTCAAGACCTCTCTCCATCTGCTCATCTGTCATTGTAAGTGGAGCTAAGAAACGGATTGTGTTGCTTGCTGTACCGCAGCTCTCAAGGAGAAGACCTTTCTGCATAGCATTTTTAATAATGCTGGCAACAAGCTTAGTTGCTGGCTCTTTAGTCTCTGGGTCTGTTACGAACTCTATACCAATCATGGCACCAAGACCTCTTATATCGCCAATAACTGGGTACTTCTTCTGAAGTTCCTTATATCTTGCTGTAACAACCTCACCGATATGTCCTGCCTTAGCTGCATAATTGTCTCTCTGCATTATATCCATGACTGCTAATGCAGAAGCACACGCAAGTGGGTTACCACAGAATGTACCACCGATTGTTCCGGCTGGAGCTGCATCCATAACCTCTGCCCTTGCTGTAATTGCTGATATTGGAAGACCACCACCAAGAGACTTGGCTGTTGTGATGATATCAGGAGCTGCGCCTGCTTCTTTCCAGTACTCAGAAGCATAATACTTACCAGTTCTACAGTTACCACACTGAACCTCATCTGCTATCATAAGTATTCCGTTGTCATCACAGATTTTACGAACTGCCTTAACCCATTCAATTGGTGCTGGAATGAATCCGCCCTCACCCTGAAGTGGCTCTAAAATCATACAAGCAATCTCGCTTGCTGGAGCACCCTCATCAAATATTCTGTTTAACTCATCAATATAGTACTGAATTGCCTCAGCCTCTGTGTATCCCTTAGGTGCTCTGTAAAGATATGGATAAGGAGCACGGTAAATTCCTGCTGGGAATGGTCCCATGCCGACTGCATATATCTTCTTGGCTGTAAGTGCCATTGTAAGATTAGTTCTTCCGTGGAATGCACCTGTGAAGCAGATAACACCATTTCTCTTAGTGTAAGCCTTTGCAATCTTGATTGCATTCTCATCACACTCTGCACCTGAGTTAGCGAAATATGTCTTCTTAACATCGCCCTTACATGGCATAATCTTATTTAATCTCTCTGCAAGTGTTACATAACCATCATGTACATATACATTGAAAATTGTGTGGAAATATTTCTCAGCCTGTTCCTTAACTGCCTCTATAACCTCTGGATTAGAATAACCTATGTTAAGAACACCTACGCCGCCGACCCAGTCAAGAATTTTGTTGCCATCAAGATCTTCAAACATTGCGCCTGCGCCCTGCTTGATACATATTGGATATGTCTTGCCACATAATGCCTGTGGAATTGCTGCATCTCTTCTTTCAAGAAGTGCTTTTGACTTTGGTCCTGGAACCTGCTCTGTTATAATCTCTGGTAATGCATTTGCTAAATCCTTTGTTGTCATAAATTTGTCCTCCTTAAATTACAAAAAGGCGCCGAATAAAGTATTGCAAAATACTTAATTCGACGCCTTTGTCTTTGCTTTATTTGATTGTGCCTAAATTATAACAGTCCAGTTTTATATTACAATGTACACGGTGTACTAAATCTTTCGTGCATCATGCACAAGTCTATATTTCACGGCGCATTTTGTGGTAATTTCTTATCATAAATGCAAGTTTTAAAGTCAGACAGCTTTCTATATCATCAAATTCCCTGCCTAAGATTTCCTGAATCTTGTTCAGGCGGTAATTCAGGGTGTTGCGGTGAATATACATTGATTCGGCTGTATATTTTACATTGCAGTTGTGGTTAAGATAATTCTCAAGGGTCTCGCACAGATTTCCATCATTGACCTCATCTGCATGAATGAGCTTTCCTATATTTTTCTCAACGAATTCATCCAAGAACTTATCATCTGTAATCTTTGATATTAATGTATACAAACCCTGGTCTTTGTAAAAATATATGTGTTCATCTGCCTTTGATATATCAGCGACTTTGATTGCGGCAGATGCTTCATTACGGCTTAGCTTCACGTCCTCAAGATAACCTGTGCTGTTACCAACTCCTACATAGAGGTTAGTGTGATATTCACGGTCCGCAATATCTACTATGTTGCCAAGAACCTCTTTTAACTGTTCATCGCTTATCCTGCCAGATGGGACTAATGCAAGGACTGTACCAGTCTGTAGCTGGACAAGAATATTCTCAGACAGATGATATGAAAATTCTGTGCTGATAATTCTGCTTATCGACTGACCGACTGTAAGTGAATCATCACGATGCATTCCTCCGTCTGACCTGCCAGTCTCATATCCACCTTCATCATAATTATTCTTATCTTTATAGTAAGCAAATTCTATAACACGGAATTCTCCTGACAAATCAACATTTAAAAATCTCGCCTGTGCAAATACATTTTCTCTGTTAAGATGCTCGGCATCCAGAATAGATGTAAATAACTGCTCGGCTGAATTCTTATTATTCTGCTCAAGAACAAGTCTCTGGCACATTATCTGGCTCAAATCCACAAGCGGAAATTTCTCTGGAAGCTCGAACAGCGGCAGTCTGTTCTCATTGCAATAATCTATAAGCTCATCCGATATCTGCCCTTCATTGATTCCCAGTGCAGCTATGTCATATTCCTGCATTTTGCTGATTAATTCTCTTAATCTTGTGCTGTCATCTGTGAGGCTCCTGTTGGTAAGCACCACAAATTCGCTTCCATGTATATAATCCTCAACACGATACTCATTCTTAACACACTGAAGGCAGTCGGCAAAATATATCCATCTTAACGGATGAAGCATGCCTTCCGCCCCAGCTTTCAAGTTCAATACACCTTTTAATTCAGGCATCTTAACCATATCTTCGCAATTCATCTGTTCCTCACCTTTGCCCCATATCACAACCAATATGTCACAATTATCCGTTCAGCAATTTTCGTTATTTTATAATAGCATAGATGAGGGAAGATGACTATATTCAATTATCACTGCGCGGATGTTATGTATATTATTATATTGCCCCACTCATGTTACACATTTATAAATAATTCTTATATTACATAATGTATATAACATTTATTGCCGATAATAATAATGTATCTATACTATAAATCTGTTCCAAGGAGGGAACTATTATGTCAATACCTATCAGAACAACTTATAATAATGCCGGATATGATTCATCTTCTAATGTGTCATCTGATAGCAAAAGCAGACGAAACATATACGCCAAAGATTTAACGCTTTCATATAATGCTAATAATTATATAGATAACAAGCGTAAAAACGCAAGAAATCAAGCTATGAATCTGATAAGTGATGCGTGGAACAGGGATGACGGGCTTGTTAAAAATATTCAGGATTTGAATGACGACAAGGCTAATCAGGTTGAGAAAAAGCAGGAGCTTCTCGCACAGATGAAACGTATCGATGATACTAAAGAAGCTTTGCGCGAAGAGTACGGCGTACCTAAAGATTCTAATG
>URGC01000096.1 GCA_900547255.1 uncultured Eubacterium sp.
TTGCAAGCAAGCTTGCATCGGCTTTCTGACCTTTTGACCCTGGTATCATATAATATATGTATATAATTATTACATTATTGAACAAATCATGCAATTATGATATAGTTTAAACTTAGAAAAAATAATAAGGATTGGAGAGGTGTTAACGTATGCCACAGAATAAAGGTCCATTTTATATGACAACAGCTATAGCATATACTTCAGGCAAGCCACATATTGGTAACACATATGAGATTGTTCTTGCTGACAGTATTGCAAGATATAAGAGACAGGAAGGCTATGATGTATTCTTCCAGACAGGAACTGACGAACATGGTCAGAAGATAGAGCTTAAAGCACAGGAAGCAGGAATTACTCCTAAGGAATTCGTTGACAATGTATCAACAGAGATTAAGAGAATATGGGATCTTATGGATACATCTTATGATAAGTTCATCAGAACAACAGATGATTACCATGAGAAGCAGGTTCAGAAGATATTCAAGAAGCTTTATGACCAGGGCGATATCTATAAAGGCGCATATGAAGGCATGTACTGTACTCCATGTGAGTCATTCTGGACAGAGTCACAGCTTGTTGATGGAAAGTGCCCAGACTGTGGCCGTGAGGTTAAGCCAGCCAAGGAAGAGGCATATTTCTTCAAGATGAGCAAGTATGCGAACAAGCTTATTGAACACATCAACACACATCCAGAATTCATACAGCCAGTTTCAAGAAAGAATGAAATGATGAATAATTTCCTTCTTCCAGGACTTCAGGATTTGTGCGTATCACGTACATCTTTTAAATGGGGTATCCCAGTTGACTTTGATGACAAACATGTAGTTTACGTATGGCTTGATGCACTTACTAACTATATCACAGGTATCGGATATGATGCTGATGGCAACTCAAGCGAGCAGTACAAGAAGTACTGGCCAGCAGACCTTCACCTTATCGGTAAGGATATCATCAGATTCCATACAATTTACTGGCCTATATTCCTTATGGCACTTGGTGAGCCACTTCCTAAGCAGGTATTTGGACATCCATGGCTTCTTCAGGGTGATGGCAAGATGAGTAAATCTAAAGGAAATGTTATATATGCGGACGACCTTGTAGATATGTTCGGTGTTGATGCGGTAAGATATTTCGTTCTTCATGAGATGCCATTTGAGAATGATGGTGTCATCACATGGGAGCTTTTAGTAGAGCGTCTTAACTCAGAGCTTGCTAATACACTTGGTAACCTTGTTAACAGAACAATTGCCATGACTAACAAGTATTTTGATGGCGTTCTTAACAAGACAGGCGTTACCTCAGCTAATGATGGTGTTGATGCTGACGGCAAGAGTCTTGATTTTGATGCAGACCTTAAAGCTGTTGTTACAGGAACTAAGGCAAGAGTTCAGGACAAAATGAAGACACTTCATGTCGCTGATGCAATTACAGAGATATTCACACTCTTCAAGAGATGTAACAAATATATTGACGAGACAATGCCTTGGGCACTTGCAAAGGATGAGAGTAAGCAGGACAGATTGTCAGAGGTTCTCTACAACCTTGCAGAGAGCATTACAATCGGTGCTAACCTTCTTACTCCATATATGCCTAAGACAGCAGAGAGAATCCTTGCACAGCTCTATCCAGCTAATCCAGCAGAGGGTGTGAGAGATTTTGATGACCTTGATAAGTTCGGACTTAGAAAGTCAGGCGAAAAGGTTACAGATGCTCCAGAGATTCTTTTTGCAAGACTTGACCTTGAGGAAGTGTTAAAGAAGGCAGAAGAGCTTCAGGCAGCACAGAAGAAGGCTAATGGGGCAGCAGAGGAAGAGTATCCACAGGTTGAAGCTAAGCCTGAGATAACATTTGATGATTTCGAGAAGATTCAGATTCAGGTCGGCGAAGTATTAAAGTGCGAGCCAGTTAAGAAGGCTAAGAAGCTTCTCTGTTCACAGATTAGAATTGGTGCTGAGGTAAGACAGATTGTGTCTGGTATCTCTAAGTATTACAAGCCAGAAGAGATGGTAGGCAAGAAGGTTGCAGTTGTAACTAATCTTGCACCTCGTACTATCTGCGGTGTTGAGTCACAGGGTATGATTCTTGCAGCTATGGACGACAAGGACAATCTTTCAGTCATGACAGTTGACAAGGATATCGTGTCAGGAAGCGAGATAGGCTAACTGTTGGCACAATCGTGTTGATGTGAGTTTGTTTAATGCATTATGATTGCGCTGGCTTAATGCCTGTTGATTGCGCTGACTTAATGCCTGTTGATTGTGCTGACTCTCAGTGAAAATTGTGATTTTGGCTGAATTAAGCGGATTTTGACTAGAAAATCCAAAAGCATGTTATATAAGGGGCAAGATCTTTATTGAAAATTTTGCTTTGGCTTAATATGAAGTAAAGTTGTGGGAAAATCCGAATTTTCTATGAATTCTGGATTTTTTCACAACTTTTGTATGTTTAAGCTAAAATATGAGTTTAGCGAAGTGTAAAATGGGCGGTTTTGGATTTTTAAGCTGTATATGGTGGATTTAATCCAAAATATAAATCAAAGATGCACATGTAATGAAAATTTTACATAATGCAGATAGATATAGATTTCGCATAATGTAAAGGCTGTCCAATTAATATATGAAAATCAGTGGATTGCAGAATTGTAGAATACATCTGATATGTGATATACTTAATAAATAAGTGTAAAGAGAGATAGTCAATTTAATTGTGCGTGATATATTGAACTATGTAAATGTTGTGATAAAGGAGGGGCATATGAAAATATTTGAGACACATGCTCATTATGATGATTCAGATTTTGATGAGGACAGAGAAGAGCTGATTACAAGTATGCTGTCAGACGATGGTGCACTGGATTGTCTTATAAATGTTGGTGCAAGCCTTAAAGGTTGTGAGGACAGCCTTCTGCTTGCTTCCAAGTATGATAAAGTCTATGCGGCAATTGGTGTGCATCCAGAGGAAGTTGAAGGACTTACAATGGGACATATGCGCTGGATTAAAGAGAATGCATCTATGAATAGAAAAGTGCTTGCGATTGGAGAAATCGGACTTGATTATCATTATCCAGAGCCAACAAAGGAAGTGCAGAAGCAGTGGTTCAGGCAGCAGTTAAAGCTTGCCTGGGAGATAAGGAAGCCAGTTATAATTCATTCAAGAGACGCATGTGCAGATACGCTTGAATGTATGAGAATGGAGCATGCTGACAAGATAGGTGGAATTATCCATTGCTATTCATATTCTAAGGAAGCGGCAAGGGATTATCTTGATATGGGATTTCATTTTGGAATCGGCGGAGTTGTCACATTTAAGAATGCACGAAAGCTTATCGAGGCGGTCGAGTATATTCCGATGGAGAGGATTGTTCTTGAGACTGACTGCCCATATATGGCGCCAGAACCTCACCGTGGTACAAGAAATGACAGCCGTAACATAGCATTTGTTGCAGAAAAGATTGCACAGATAAAAGGAATGACGACGCAGGAAGTTATCGATATAACTAATAAAAATGCAAGAAAATTATTCGGGCTATAAAATATAGCAAGATTATTTGTCATGTAAATATAGTAAAATTATCTGTGATGTAAAATATAGCGTAGTTATCTGTGATTTAAAATTTTGAGAAAATTATCTGGATAATTAATGTGAAAGAATCGTTAGATAACAATGATTGGAAAGGATTATGTATGGATTATAGTAATGTGAAGCATCTGGGAAATCCTACGAATACAATTGAGATTCTGGACAAATATGGATTTTCATTTCAGAAAAAATTTGGACAGAATTTTCTTATAGATGAGAATGTTGTGCGTAAAATTGTACGCGAGGCGGGTGTGACTAAGGATGATTTTGTGCTTGAAGTAGGCCCGGGAATTGGAACTATGACACAGATTCTGTGTGAGGAAGCAAGGGAAGTTGTGGCTGTAGAGATAGACAAGAAGCTTATTCCTATTCTTACCAAGGACACACTCAGCTATTATGATAATGTTACAGTAATTAATGAGGATATTCTCAAGCTTGATATTGCAAAGCTTGCAAAGGAAAAGAATGATGGCAGGCCTATAAAGGTTGTTGCAAATCTTCCATATTACATCACAACACCGATTATTATGGGATTATTTGAAAGTGGTGTTGCGCTTGACAGTATCACAATTATGGTTCAGAAGGAAGTGGCTGACAGAATGCAGGTAGGCCCTGGAACGAAAGATTATGGTGCGCTTTCGCTTGCTGTCCAGTACTACGCAAAGCCATCTATAGTGCTGACTGTTCCAGCAAGCTGTTTCATGCCGCGTCCTAATGTAGATTCGGCGGTCATCAAGCTTGAGCGATACAGCCAGCCACCAGTTGACGTGAAAGATGCACATCTTATGTTCAATATAATCCGCGCATCATTCAACCAGCGTAGAAAAACAATGACTAACAGTGTTGTCAATGCGGGCCTTGGAATCACAAAGGAAAGACTGCTTGAGGCACTTGAAGCGTGTGGTCTTCCAACTACAGTGCGTGGCGAGGCATTGACACTTGAGCAGTTCGCACAGCTTGCGAATGAACTGGTGTAGCAGGGCTGTAGTCGTGGTGGAGAGATAGTTAGTGGATAATGGCTGTTACGGAGATATTGTGGATTAAGTTTTGCATTGGGGAAGAGATGAAGTGGTGGCTGCCACGGAGGAAGCTATTTTGGATGTGGTGGTACGAGATAGTTTTGGGGGAAATTGTTCTTGGACATGGGTTGATTTGGCGGGAATAGCATGGAATTAGATTGCGATGGCTGAATGGAATAGTCAATGACTTTGATTTAGCTTGATTTGTTCTTGGATATGATTTGATTTGGCTTAAATGAAACTATTTCACGTAAAAAATCCAATATGTCACCTATAGTGGTATGATATTTAATGCAAAAAGTATAGTTTAGCTAAAAATAAAGAAAATAGGCGTGGAAATCCAAAATTTGCATAAATGTTGGATTTCCACGCCTATTTTTTTGTATTAAGAAAAAACTTGGATTTAGCGAAGTGATAAATGGCATTTTTTGGAGCTTTTTGCTATAAATAATAAAATTAAGCCAATATACTCAAATTAAATATGCAGGCATTTTATAAAAGAGGGTTAAGGAGAATGATTTGTAGGCTTGTATTCTGTGATTATATTATGATGTTGGGGTCAAGAGGTCAAAAACCTCTTGCAAGCAAGCTTGCATCGGCTTTCTGACCTTTTGACCCTGGTATCATATTATTAATTTATATTTATAAAAATAAATATTGACAAATTGTAATTTTGCATTATAATTAAGATAAATAAATAAGTATCGGTATATAACTAAGCGAGTTAAATCCGGGCGTACTTAAAATAAACAGAGAAATTCGTAAAAGCTATGACAGGAATGTCAAGGATATCGAGAATTTTCAAAATTGATACAAGGGATGTCAAGGGAAACGGAGTTAATAATAAGGAGGAGTGCCTACGAACATTGAAAAAATAAAGCAGGATATAGCTGTGTTGGACGAAGAAATTGAAACATTGAGTGCAAGAATCAGGAAGTATCCGCCTGAAGATATGTTTTGTGAGAATAATGGCAAGTACATTAAGTGTTATATTAAGAAGGATGGTAGAAAGATATATCTGGCAAAGCGTGACCGAGAGACTATCTGTATGCTTGCGCAGAAAAAGTATTATTCTAATAAATTAGTTGATGCACTGGCAGAGAGAAAATTGTTGTCAAAATGTGTTAATGAATACAATAAGAATATTAATCATGTTAATTACATGTTTGAGAGACATCCACAGCTATATGATTTGATGTCCAGGATAGATAGACATAATGATTGGGAATGTGAAGAATACGAAAGATGTGAAAAGAATCCAGAGCAGCTTATTGTTAAGACAATTTCAGGTAATATTGTCAGGTCTAAGTCAGAGGCGATTATTGATTCTGTTTTATTTGATAAAAATATTCCGTTTAGATATGAGGCGGTACTTGAGCTCGGTGGTATCATTTTATATCCAGATTTTACAATCAAGCATCCGTATACAGGTGAGATAATCTATTGGGAACATTTTGGAATGATGGATAACCAGACATATTTGAGAAATACGGTTAATAAGCTGTCCACATACATTTCTAATGGCATAATTCCTTCAATTAATCTTATAACGACATATGAAACATGCAAAGAACCATTGGATTTTAATACAGTAAAAAAGCTTGTTGATATGCATTTCACTCTGTAAGAACGAATAATTGAAAATAAATGACATCATCAAATTTATGAATAATGCATCTGGGTAATGCATAGTCTTCCTATAGACAAGATGAAAGGAAGACTAATTTGATGGAAAGTTGTAATAGTAAGTATAAGCGTCTGGTGTCATACATTTATTCATATCCGGGAGGATGCCGTGACAGAAATGTGGGATTTGCAAAGGCAGAGGTGCGTAATGGAATGTTTACGCTGAATGTGACTTTGTGTGGAGTGTATCGTGATGCACCAGAGGGATTTGGGATATATCTGCTGTTTGACAGAACGAGAGAACAACAGACCTATAATATGCTTCCAGTTGGTTCGGTTATTGTTAATTGCGGCAAAGGTAAGTTTCAGGGCATATTTAATCCGGGTAATATAGAGTCGTCAGGATATCAGTTTGATGAGATTAAGGGAATTGGTGTGCTTACCGAGAAAGACAATTATTACATGTGTTTCAGCCTGTGGGAAGCGGATACGATTAACCCGTCTAAGTGCGTGTATCTGCCTAAGGGGTATAAGCGGGCTGAATCCAAGCCTAACATGAATGAGTGCGGACAGCAGACGGATAAGCATGCTTATACACACCATATAGATGAACCAAAAAAACACGATAATATTCTTACAGCAGCAGAAGCCAGCGAGCCTACAGCAGAAGCCAGCGAGCCCACATCAGATGCCAGTCCTGAAAAAAATATGTCTGCCAGTGTTATAAAAGATGAACCGAATAGCAGGATTGAGAATGGTGAGCCACTTGGAAAATTAAATGGTTCAGAATATGAGCAGTCTGGAAAATTAAATAAGTCAGAATGTGAGCAACTTGAGCAGTTAAATGGTTCAGAATCTGAGCAACCTGAAAGATTGAACAAAAAGGACATGTCGGATAATGTTGGAATACATGATAATTACAAAAATATTGGCGCAGGTAACAAAGGAAGCATAGATGTTGAGAGACTTTTTATTCATGCTGATTATGTCAACGCATTTGATGATGACTATTATTATGATTGTATAGAAGTGACACCGGAGATGTTGAAGAGGTTTATGGGAAATGATGCTGTTGGGAATAATTCATTTTTGATGCATAGTTATTATACATATAGACATCTGCTTTTTGGAAGAGTTGCGGACAATGATAATGGAACAAAGTATTTTATCGGAGTTCCGGGAATGTACTCTAATAAGGAGCGGTATCTGGCAACGATGTTCGGATTTAATAATTTCAAGAAGAGCCATAGAAGCGATTACCCTAATCCATATTTTGGATATTGGTATACAGAGATTTAAGCTGGTATCAGTTCACAGATTGCGGTGTAACCTGAGATAGAGACTTAATGAGCCGATTATGGTTAAAGTTAAACAATATAGACATAGCGCAGATGGTCGAGCCACTGACCTCCAATCATTGCGTATGCGTGCGCTGTACCTTCGCTGATAAATCCAAGAGATTCACATAATTTAATTGAGCGCAGATTGTCGGGGTGTATGTAGGCTTCAACCCTATGCATTCCATAATCTGCGACAATTGCTTTAAGAGCCATTGTAACCATTTTTTTGCCAAGACCCTGACAAGCAAATTGTCTGTCTATCTTATAGCCGATAATGCATGAACTCATGCATTTGTTGATATTGGAGAATGAAACACTGCCAATTATCCTATCGGAGTCATTCTGATATAGATAGTAACGTGCGTGCTTTAGCTGGTAAAATGCCTTGAATTCAGCTTTTACAAGAGAGTTAATGAATTCTTTTGTGTAGAAATGTGTTGGCTTATCAACTTCATATGGGTCAAAATATGCCCTGTTACTGTAATAGAAATTAAATATATCATCCGTGTATCGCTCATCGAGGACTTTAAGTGTTAAGTTGTTTTCGGTATATTCGTATTTCATATGTCCTCCTATATGTCACCATAATTTGTGAAATGTGTATTTGTATAATGCGCTTCTGAATTAGTGCATTATAGCTATTTTTTCTTGCTTTCTCGTAATGCTTTAAAAAATGTTGTAAGCAGATTGCTGCACTGTTCATCAAGCACGCCTCTTGTGACTGAGCAGACGTGGTTAAATTGTGGCATTTCGAGAATATTAAGGATTGAACCGCCACATCCGGCTTTTGGATTCATTGAGCCAATTACAACGCGTGGAATCCTTGCCTGAACAATTGCGCCGGCACACATCTGGCAAGGTTCAAGTGTTATGTATATCGTACATTCTTCAAGACGCCAATCGCCGATTGCCTTGCTGGCTTTTTTAATCGCAGTTATTTCAGCATGTCCGAGTGTGGTTTTATCTGTATTTCTACGATTATATCCCCTGCCGATAATCTTACCATCATGAACAATAACACATCCAATTGGAACTTCCATGAGTTTTTCAGCTTTTTTTGCCTGCTTTAAGGCTTCTTTCATGTATTTTTCATCGAGAGATGCAATCTCTGTATCCGTATTATTACCCATAAAAGTTCTCCTGAATTTAGAATTGAAAAATGCTGCTACGATATTATTAATATTGTCATGACGTAATTGACATTTGCTAAGCAGCATGTTGTAAAACATATTTAGTATAACATATATTTAATAGAATTGACAGATTGTGAGAAAGAAGTGGTGAGAGGTCACAGAGGAAGCTATAAGTAATTAGATTGTGAAATAAAAGTAGTGAGAGGCCACAGAGGAAGCTGTAAGTGATTAGATTGTGAAAAAACTGTATGTCAGGAATTTGTTTGGCTGGAATGCATGTATTTCACTATAAAAATCCAAAAACATAGAAAAATAAGACTGTTTTAGTCAGTAATTTAGTCAAGTCCATTTTTGTGTGTAAATTCGTTTCAGTTAAAATGTAATTATTATT
>URGC01000097.1 GCA_900547255.1 uncultured Eubacterium sp.
CCTAGTTCATAAATATGTGTCCAGGATTCTGGGTACATATCAGATACATAACCGCCTTTTTGAATACAATTATTTAATTAAAATTAAAGAGTTACACATTCTCCGCCCTTGACTTCGACATATCTTCCATCATTAATCTTAAGCCATGCAGACTGTACAGATGGATTATATACAAAGCTGTTGTCCGCCGCAAATTGAAGATTGTTAAATACCTTATCATAATCAACAATCTCAATGTTAGTGGCATACCAGATATCGTCCTGACCACCAATCATTTCACAGAATTCCTCTATGACATTCCAGTTATCATTCCTGTCAAATTCAAATGAATGTCCCCATACATACATCATATAGAGATACTGTGACTTATGAAGTTCAAGGAAACGCTTGCCAAATCCTAATAAATCATGGTTGTGGTGACATGTAGGAAGCCATCTCATATAGTCCTGTGGAATCTCAAATCCTGTTGCATCACCTATAAGAATAGGGGCAGAAGAGTCCTTATCATACTGAAGTGCAGCTTTTACAAGAGAGTATTTGTCTGCGGCAAGTCTGCCATATTCAAGTCCGGCAGCTTTTGCCATCTCAACGCATGTGTCATCACATGAGCCGTTAGGATATGCTAACCCTCTTATAGGACGTCCAAATACACTTTCAATGAATTTACGGTCTTCAACATACTCATATAAAATTTCATTCTTAGGAGTTCTTGCTAGAGTAGGGTGTGTATATGTATGTACAGCAACCTCATGGCCGGCATATAATTCCTTCCATTCTTCCGGGTCAATTCTAATATCCATATCTGTCAATCCGGAATTAAGATTAAATGTCGCTTTGATACCATATTTGTTAAAGATAGATACAAGACGTCTGTCCTGTGTTTTACCATCATCATAGCTTAATGTTAGAACCTTATGCTTTCCACCAGGATAAGCTTTGTATATTTTATTCATGATAATTCCTTTCATATAGATAATATTTCAAAACATATCGCAATTAGAGTAAGTATAATACATTAATTATTTTTTGTCGACAAATTATCGGATTATTTGACAAAAAATGAATTAATACAAAACTTAAAATAATATCTATAATCTATTTCAGGTATATTTATATCCGATTTAAGTGCAACAGATTTATAATGTCCGTCATTAATATAGATATCAATATTTCCGATTAAATCTCCTGCGGTAATGCCGCCTGATTTATCCGGAAGAGTGTAGCTGTATACAATATTTACTTTATCATCACTGCATAAAAGGCAGGTAATGTCATCGCTGATATCTGGCTGTGGTTTGATTTTATATGATGAATAGCCGGAGTTATAGCTGATTTTTTTAGGTTTATCATCACTTCTTAACAGTACTTGTCTTGTGTAATTCTTTCGTCCATAATCAAGAAGTTTTTTACAATCGCTCCATTTGTAACTTTTATTATAAGGCCATCCACAAGCAAGAACCACAGCGATTAAAGTCCTGTCATCATCCTTGTAAGCACACACATAACAGTATCCAGCCTGTGCTGTAAAACCAGTTTTTCCAGAGATAATACCAGGGTACATATTAAGGAATGTATTGGCATTAGTCACCGAATAACTCCGTTTGTTGGAACTGAATGAATAGTCATGTGTCTGGGTTATTTTTAGAAATGTGTCATTTTTAATGCAATATGACATGACAACTGCAAGTTCGTAGGCTGTTGTGCTGTGGATTCCATTGGAATCCTCTGCATCAAGCCCGTTAGGCGTTATATAATATGTAGAACATAATCCAAGTTCAGCGGCTTTCTGATTCATAAGTCTTGTGAATACGCTGACAAGCTCCTGTGATGAATCTGGTAATTCTTCGCCCTTTCTGGTCAGGTAATACGATGCTACATTTTCAGCTATAATAACGGCTGTGTCATTGTGTGAGCGGAGCATAAGAGAATATAACATATCTTTAAGACAGAAAATTTCCCCTTTTGATGCATGCAATTTAACTTCTGGCATGGAAGAAGCGTAACTTGAAGTCTCACATTTTAAATCAAACGGGGCATACTCAATAGCGGTGATACAAGTCATTATCTTGGTTGTGGAAGCCATAGGAACTTTTTTGTCTGCATTTTTGCCATACAAAAGCCTGTCGTTTTCACCATCAACTAATGCCGCATACTGGGCATATAGCGACTGGGGCGGTTTGGTATCATTGTCAGAGGCATATGAATTAATTACAGATTCAGTCAGAATAATCAGCGTAAATCCTATAAACAGAAGTGCTGATATAATTTTTTTATGTACAAATCTCATATAGTTACACCAGTTAAAAATTATGTTACAATAAATATAATATGATGTAATTATATTAGAAAGGTAATTAAAATATGAGTTTTATTGAATTTAATGATGTTAAAAAGATATATAAAATGGGAGATGTCAATATAGAAGCTTTGTCTGGAGCAAGCTTTAGTATTGAAAAAGGTGAATTTGTTGTTATAGCCGGACCATCAGGTGCAGGAAAAAGTACAATTCTTAATCTTTTAGGCGGTATGGATACCGTATCATCTGGTCAGATAACCGTAGATGGCAATAGAATAGATTCATATAATTCCAAGCAGCTTACAACATACAGAAGATATGATATAGGCTTTGTTTTCCAGTTCTATAATCTTGTACAGAATCTTACAGTCAAAGAAAATGTCGAGATGGCGACACAGATTTGTAAGAATCCTCTTGGTATAGAGAGCACTATCAAGGCTGTCGGACTTGGTGACAGAATGAACAATTTCCCGGCGCAGCTCTCAGGTGGAGAACAGCAGAGAGTTGCCATAGCAAGGGCACTGGCAAAGAATCCAAAGCTTTTATTGTGTGATGAGCCTACAGGAGCACTTGACTACCAGACTGGTAAATCAGTCTTAAAGCTTCTTCAAAAGACATGTGTTGACAACAATGTCACAGTTATAGTTATAACACACAATCTTGCGCTGACTCCTATGGGTAATAAGGTGATACGTGTCAAGAATGGACGTGTTTCCAATGTAGAGATTAATGATAATCCTGTTTCTATAGATAATATCGAATGGTAAATTAGGAGGAGTTATGGTAAAAGATACGATAAGGGAAATCCGTAAATCACTTGGAAGATTTATATCGTTATTTGCAATCTGTTTTATAGGCGTTGCGTTTTTTGCCGGAATAACAGCATCTTCCAAGGATATGAAACATTCATCTGATTCATACTATGATGAATATAATCTGTGTGATATAGAACTTATGTCTGATAAAGGCTTTAGCGAGGACAATATTAAATCTATCAGGGATACCAAAGGAATTAATGGTGTATTTGCCTCTCATAGAATGGATGCAGTCACATCATTTGATGGAATACAGTCAACTATGAGAATTATGACTGTACCTGATGGGAATTACGATACTGACTGCAGTGATTATATTAACCGCTTAAGAATTAAAGAGGGAAGACTGCCAGAAGCTGAGGATGAATGTGTTATAAGATATTCTCAGACTGCCAAGACACAATTCCAGATTGGTGATGTGATTACATTATCATCAGGAACAGACTATGATATCGGATTACAATTAAAATCTGCCGAGTACAAAGTAGTCGGAATTGTATATTCGCCATATTATGTAAGCTATGATATAGGTTCAAGCGATGTCGGTTCAGGACGTGTCAATTATGTTATGTATATATATGACTCATGTTTTAGGTACAATATATATACTGATGTATTTGCAACTGTAGATGGTGCGAAAGAACTGGACTGCTACACAGATGAGTATAAAGATATTGTTAAAAATGTGACAGATTCACTTAATGATGACTGGTACATATTAGACAGAGATTCTATATATTCATTCAAGGATTATGAATCAAGTGCAGACAGAATGGAAAACATAGCACTTATATTCCCATTATTTTTCATAATTGTAGCAGGACTCTGCTGCCTTACAACCATGACAAGAATGGTTGATGAGCAGAGACAGACAATAGGAACATATAAGGCATTAGGATATTCCAAGACATCAATAGCGATGAAATATATAATGTATTCCATAACAGCCTCATTAACAGGAGGCATACTTGGATGTATATTCGGACTTAAAGTATTTCCATATATCATATATAACTGCTGGAACATAATATACTATCTGCCAGATATACAGTACGCCAGCCATTATCTGCTGTCAGTTACTGCCGTTGCATGTATGACAGGTGCAATTGTGATTGCTACAATATGGGCTTGTATCAATGAACTTGCAGAAGTCCCATCAGCGTTATTAAGGCCAAAGCCACCTAAGAACGGTAAGAAAATCCTGTTGGAGAATATCGGCTTTATATGGAAAAGATTGAACTTTTCAGCCAAGGTCACAACAAGAAATATATTCAGATATAAAAAGAGATTCTATATGACTGTTGTAGGCGTGGCAGGCGGCTGTGCACTTATGTATGCTGGATTTGCCATCAAAGACAGTATATCAGCTCTTATAGTTAAACAGTTTGAGCAGATACAGAAATCCGATATTACAATTATGTATGATGGTGACAATACAGCAGAACGTATAGCTGATAACGATAAGATAACAGACAGCATCAGCCTTTACCAAAATACTGTAACAGTATCAGCAGATAACAATGGTGAATCTGTTGAAAAAGAGAATATATATATTAATGTTGTAGATGATTCTGTGAAATTCCAGGATTATATCACTCTTAGAAAAAGAAATACCAATAAGACATACCAGCTTGATGATGATGGAATATGTATAACAGAAAAACTTGCCAAAGACCTTAATGTTAAAGCCGGCGATTATGTGTATATAAATGATGATGACAAGATACAGGCTTTCAAAGTTTCTCATGTTGTCGAGATGTATACCAATAATTATATCTATATGACGACAGGGCTGTACAATAAAGTATATGATTCCAAGCCTTCTTTTAACTGTATGTATGCCAGGATAACAGATAAGAGTGATGATATACAAAATACGCTTGGAAGGGAACTTCTTGATATCAAAGGCGTCGAAGGTGTATTGTTTTCAACCTCTAATATAAGCAAGTTTAATGATATGATATCGACTATGAACCTTGTTACATACATTTTGATTATATCGGCAGCAGCACTTTCGTTTGTTGTTCTGTATAATCTTACTAATGTCAATGTATCTGAGCGAATAAGAGAGATAGCAACAATCAAGGTTCTCGGTTTTTACGATAAGGAAGTTGAAAGCTATGTATACCGTGAGAATATTATAATAACATTTATAGGTGCATTCGTGGGACTGTTTTTAGGAATGGCTCTTCACAATTATATTATGCACACTATAGAGATGGATAACGTAATGTTCGGCAATGCAGTGACACCATCAACATTTATCCTGTCATATGTCATAACAGTACTGTTCAGCTTTGTTGTTAACTTTGCGATGAATAATAAGTTAAAAAAGATTCCAATGGTTGAGTCTCTGAAAGCTGTTGAATAAAATCTGTTATCCATATTTTCTGTTCTTTATCTATAGAATAATTATTTTAATAGGCTTATCACTATGCGGATTATTTAATCCGGAAGTGATAAGTCTTTTTTTCTTAATGCATATCTAAAACAGCATGTTCATATATTGAAAAAAACGAAAAAAGGAAAAGCTATGAACAAACAGATGGATTTCTTATACATATTTCCAGATGCAGTTAAAAATACACTAAGCAGTATTATCAACAGACAGATACTTAGTTACAAAAGCATATCAGAGATACGTTTTCGTATTAACCAGAATCCTTTCATAATCCTGAATGATAAAAAAGAGATAATATTAGACAATATTATTGTCAGTAAAGAAATTATAGCTAATATTATCACGACTGCAACCAGATATTCACTGTATGCATATCAAGATACAATCAGGCAGGGATTTATCTCACTGCGTGGCGGACACAGGTTAGGAGTACTTGGGCAGGCGGTAATGAACAACGGCATTATGACAGGACAGAAAAACATATCATATCTTAATCTCAGAATATCGCACGAGTATATCGGCTGTTCCAATCCCGTGATGAAATTCATAGATAACAACAGCAATGTGCTTATTATATCGCCGCCGGGATGTGGCAAGACAACAATGCTTCGGGATATAGTGCGGAATTTTTCATATGGTAATGAATGTAAAGCCGAAAAGGTTGTTGTGATTGATGAGCGTGGGGAGATTGCTGCCTGTGTAGATGGTATTCCGCAGAATGATATCGGGCCAAGAACAGATGTATGTGATATGGGTAATAAAAAAGAAGCCGTGTTTGCAGCCCTGCGTTCAATGTCACCAGACCTTATTGTCATGGATGAGATAGGAGGGCAGGATGACATAGAGGCAGTAAAGAGAGCTGTGTATGTAGGTGTTAAAGTCATAGCATCAGTTCATGCATACAATCTTAAAGAATGTCTTAAAAGAAATGATTTAGTCAATATAATCAATGGCAATGGATTTGAAAAAATCATTGTGCTGTCTAACAGAAATGGTGCCGGCACAATTGAAGAGATGATTGATGCAGGTGATGCGAGTTGAATGTGTACATTAATATAACAGGTGCAGTTCTTGTGATTATCTCCAGTATTCTTTTAGCATTTGCATTATGCCAGAAGGAAAGAAATGCTCTTAGAACTTTAAAAAATGCTGCCAACGCATACAGTGAGATTTCATCAGATATAAGAACCGGCTATACAAGCCTTCCAGATGCATTCCTTAATATGTATGAGAAATCTTATGATAAAACAATAAAAGAATATTTTAAACTTCTATATGACTGTATAACAGATGAAAAATTTACAGACATAAATACTATCGTTGAATCGTGTGCCAGACGTGTATTTACAGGGATTTTAACCGCAAAAGACACAGAGCTTTTAGAAGAACTTGGAACACTTCCAGTGCATCTTGATGTTGTAATGCAGGTTAACTATATAGATGAAGTTGTCACAAGAATACGTCAAAGAATAAGCGAATACTCAGAGGCTGTAGCCGTAAAATGTAGAATGTATAATGCGGTGTGCCTCTGTGCAGGAATCATGGTTGTCATAATATTGATATAGACGTAAGGGGATTGTATATGGAGATAGGAATCATATTTAAAATTGCAGCAGTCGGAGTGCTTGTGTCGATTCTTTCACAGGTATTAAAACACAGTGGAAGAGATGAACATGCATTTCTTACAAGTCTTGCAGGGCTTCTGCTTGTTCTCTCATGGATTATTCCATATATAATCAATCTGTTTGAATATATGAAAAAACTATTTGATATGTAGGTGATGATTTTGGACGTTGTAAAAATAATGATGCTTGCATTAGTTGCTGTTCTGATATGCAGTTTCTTAAAAAATATGGGTTCTTCATTTCATTTATACATCCCGATAATAGTATGCATAATAATTATGGCATTCGTAGTGCTGAAATTATCATCCGTGATAGACAGTATAAGTAAATTCTACAGTTATCTGGAATACAGTGATAAATACACAGATATACTTCTAAAGACAGTTATAATTACATATGTCACATCTTTTACGTCCGATATATGCAAAGATTCCGGATATTCATCCATTGCAAGCCAGATTGAGCTGTTTGGCAAGATAACAATAATTATCCTGTCAATTCCGGTTATATTTGAACTGCTTGATATGACCGTTGTACAAGCATTTGGAGCTGAAATTGAAGAAGAGACCACTTCATATGATTACAGTTCAATAGATACTGCTATAAAGCAGTCAGGCGTTAAAGGATTTTCTTTTGGCAGCTTGACAGAGCAGATTATAAATGGTGAATTTTCGATATTTAAGTACATAAAAAATATCATAACCAACCAGCTTGCAGCTATTAACACATACAAAACAACATTTATTAATATCGTTCTGCTTGCTGTATTCTCTGGGATATTTAAGATTCTTTCATCACATGGAAATATGAATACGTATGACACTTCAAGAATAGTCATTATGATTAATCTTATAATAATTCTCACCAAAGTTTTTATTGATACATTAAAGATATGCCAGAATGCAGTAGGTGGCCTGCTTTCGATATATGAATCCTTGATGCCGGTTTTTCTGTCATCTGTGGCTGTGATAACCGGAAGCATAACATATGCCGCATATTATCAGGTCGTGCTGCTCGGAGTAACTGTCGTCAATATTATATTTTTAAATATATTAATGGGCTGCATTAAAGCAGACTATTATCTGTGCATTATTAACAGAATCACACAGACAGAACGCTTTACCAAGCTTTGTGAGTTCATTGAAAATCTGGTGAAATGGACATGCAAAATAATAATTATAATATTCACAGGCATAGGATGTGTTAAAGGAATTATGGCACCTATGTCCGATTCTTTCAAAAGAAAACTTTTCTATAAATCTGCCAGAATAATTCCGGGGATAGGGGATTCCATCGATACTGTATCATCCGCAATATACGGTTCTGGAGTAATTATAAAAAACGGCATAGGAATTGGCGGTATAGTTATCCTTGTTCTTCTTCTGGTAAATCCTCTGATACACATTACGATTAATTTTCTTGTGCTGAAAATTACATCTGCAATATTGCAGCCGATGGCTGATAAATCATTTGTACAGATAATAGATAATGTTGCAGAGATAATCGGTCTTATGATGCTTATTGTGAGCATTACAGGATTCTTATTCATTATTATGATTGCCCTTATATGTGCGTTTACTAATAATGTCACCTGATAGGAGAATGCTTTGATTGATATTTTTTTACAGTGGGTAAGAGAGATTTTTATAATAGGACTTATGTCCGAAATTTTCATAGCTCTTATAAAAAGTGAGCAGTATAAAAGATATATTAATTATATAACAGGGCTTA
>URGC01000098.1 GCA_900547255.1 uncultured Eubacterium sp.
CATATCATATCTATTTGGTGTGCGATCTGTCAAATCCCATAAAAACAAAGCTGTCTCATCAGAAAAAATACCTTTTTTAAATCTTGCCTGCAAATTCACAAATTCATCTTCCCATATTTCTGGCAAAATATATACTCCTCTCGCCGTTTTTTCAAGTCTTCCTTCATCAACAAGTCTTTTTAAATTTCCTCGCAGTATTCCTTTTTCAGCAAGAATAGCAGTTGTAACAATACCATTATTTTCTTTTGCAAACTGTATTATTTTATCTGAGATATTCATGCAATCACCTTCTTTAAAAACAAATTGACTTTTATGCCCTTAATCATAATATTTTAGGGCATAAAAGTCAATTTACTTTATATGAATAAAATGTATATTTTATTATATCATTACCTATATAGTTTTGCCATACTTTCAACGTGCCATGAGCGTGCAATAAAGATGCACATTCCTTGTTTTTTCGTTAAGCCTTGGATTCAACAATGATGCAACAGTCCCCTACCGGACCTGCGTGTGATTTGTGTTCTGCTCTTTCTCTATGGTACTCTCCCTATTAGAAGTTATGGCATACTTATCTGCAAGCCGAGCCATTAATCCAAGTACAAAACCATGATAGAATCGTTCTGTTTCATCTATTGTGCCTGTCTGTGAACCGCATTAAATTTAATCTACTTACACATCCCACGTCTTTTTCTCACAGCATAATACATCTCATGCTCCATCGCCATGACCTTTTCAAGAGGAACGCTCTTAAATACAGGTATCTTCATCTTGAACTTAATCCAGATAACAGAGTATATAAACAGAACAAGGAATGTTATTCCCGTCACGAGCCATATCATCATTCTCTCTGTCGGGTCTGTTGATATATTAATTATCATATATGTCGTTCCAGCTATTCCTATAAGTGGAAGCACTGGGCCAAACGGCACTTTAAAATTCCTTGGTGCTTTGGGAAGTCTCTTTCTTAACACAAGTACATCAATATGTGCAAATATGTATGAAACCATCCAGAAAACAGAGCCAACAAGAATCAGAAAGCTGATAAGCTCTGACGAATCATTACTTATATATCCGAATATAAGAATCAGTATGCTTACAAACCACACGCCTACATATGGAACTTTCTTCTTATTAGTCTTTGCAAATGCCTGTGGCATCATATTCATCTTCGCCATTCCCTGACATATATTGGATAATCCCTGAATGCTCGAATTCTGTGTGCTTATAACTGCAAGTGCTGCGACAAGTGTCATCCATATCTTTCCCGGTGTTCCAAGAAGATTCATGCCATATAAAAGATGTGGAGCTGGTGATTCCTTCAAATCAGTCCAATATGTATAATTATGGAAACCAAATATCATAACAGACTGAACCACACACATTATTCCAAGTGCAATGAACATTCCAAGAGGTACATTTCTCTTTGCATTTTTGACATCCTTTGATATAGGAATCGCATATTCAGCACCTATAAACAGCCAGAAAGCAACACCTATCATAGGTATTATATCCGACAGTTTAGTAGTGGTGTAATATGGCTGCTCTATCATTGTTCCGGTTCCCCAACCAAGTATTCCTATAATTCCCATAACCAGCATAGAGCCAAGTAAAAGATATGCAACTAAATCCTGAACCTTGGCAAACATATCTACGCCTTGCAGATTAGCTATAAGAAGAACCACTGTAACTATAAATGTATACCAGAAATTAGATATCGGAAGATGTAATATCTCGCCCATCGCATATGCGAATATGGATGCCTCAACACCGGCAGACAATACATTGCACAGTATATATCCGCCAACCATTGACACAAGGGTTGGAACTGGTCCAAGACTTGCCAGAGTATACTGCGCAAGTCCGCCTGTTGTGTTAGGCATCAACGCATTTAACTCAGACATAGATGCCATTGATATCATATTAAACAGGCACGCTATAATCATAGCGATTATGAATACTACACCTATTGAACCTGCTCCCTGTCCAAGTGATACAAGACAGCTTGTAGCAATTACAAGACCTACGGACACAGATACAACATTTCTTAAACCTAATTTCTTCTCTTCCATAAGCAGCTCTCCTATCAGTTACAAGGTTTACAATGCATCAATGCCCTCATCTCCTGTGCGGACTCTTATCACATTATCAATGTGATATACGAATATCTTTCCATCGCCAATATGGCCTGTATATAATTCCTTCTTAATGTCATCAAGTATCTTATCAAGCTTCGCATCGTCTACTACAACACTTACCATCTGCTTAGGAAGAAGCTCCATCTCACATCTTTCATCAACCTCATACTCTCTTGAGCCTTTCTCCCTGCCGCATCCAAGTACCTGTGTAAATGTCATGCCTCCAACACCGGCGTCACTTAATATCTTTTTCAAACCATTAAATTTCTGCATTCCTGTGATTATTTCTATCTTGCTAAGTCCCATATCAAATTCTCCTTCTAATGCTCATACCATCCAACAGTTCCCGGATTAAGATTAATATTAATCTGCTTAATCTCCTGATATTCTTCAAGTCCATGCACGCCAAGCTCACGACCGATACCAGACATCTTATAACCGCCCCATGGAGCTTCATTAAAGCATGGATTATAGCAGTTAATCCATGTTATGCCTGCTCTTATCTCCTTAATAACTCTTAAGGCTCTTGCGCCATCACTTGTAAATACTGCTCCCGCAAGTCCATAAGGTGTATTATTAGCCATGTCAATTGCTTCCTGCTCAGTCTTGAATGTCTGTACTGTAACAACCGGCCCGAATATCTCTTCTTTAACAATTGTCATATCATCTGTACAGTTATCAAACACTGTAGGTCTTACATAGAATCCCTTATCACATCCATTGTCAGTATATCGGCTGCCTCCGCATACGAGTGTTGCGCCTTCGTCAATACCTGACTTGATATACGAAAGTACCTTATTCATGTGGCTTTCTGATACAAGAGGCCCCATATCAGGATTATCAAGTGGATTGCCTATAGTTATTGCATTGGCTCTCTCAGCCAGACGCTTAACGAATTTATCTTTGATGCTCTCCTCTATGATTATTCTTGAACCAGCCGAGCATATCTCGCCCTGATTTAAGAATATTCCTATCATCGCCCATTCTACAGCACCCTCTATATCCGCATCTGCAAATATTACATTAGGTGATTTGCCACCAAGCTCAAGTCCGATTTTCTTGACATTAACCGCTGCCGCTCTCATAATGCTCTGACCAACAGATGTACTTCCTGTAAATGTTATCATATCTACATCCACATTTTCGGCTAATTCATTACCTACAACTCCACCCGGCCCTAATACCAGATTGGCGCATCCTTTAGGAAGTCCTGCTTTTTCAAATATTTCAAACATTTTTATGCTTGAAAGCACGCAGTTAGAACTTGGCTTAAATACAACGCTGTTGCCTGCTGCCAGTGCTGGTGCTAACTTCCAGACGCCCATAAGCAGTGGATAATTCCAAGGTGTTATAAGTGCACACACGCCGGTAGGCTCATGCACTGTATAAGAATGCATTTTGCCAAAGCCCTCATTAACTTCATACACACCGCCATGTGGTGTCTTGATAAGGCTTGCATAATATCTGAATGTATGTATCGCATCATCGACATCAGCCTCTGCCTCACGGAGTGGTTTGCCATGGTCTAATGTATCAGTTCTGGCAAGCTCTTCTCTGCATTTATCCATCTCATCAGCAATCTTTAAGAGTATGTCTCCTCTCGTCTGCGAATCCATATCTCTCCATTCTCTTGTCTTGTAGAATGACTTCTTGGCTGCTGCTACGGCTTTTCTTACATCTACAACATCTCCATCCGTTATAACTGCTAATACTTCACCATTGGATGGATTAATAGTGTCTACTGTCTTTCCCGACTCTGCCAGCACCCACTCACCATCTATATACATTTTCTTAACTTCCATGGCGCACCTCCTGTTTAATATATTTAATACACTGCATTTTTCATTTATAAGCCATTTAGCACTTCTGACTTATTACATAGCTGCCTTAACATCAGCAAGTGCTTCATCAAATCTTGATATAACATCTTTAATATCCTGCTCTGATATAACTGCTGTTGGCTCAAAACGTATTGTCTTGGCATTAACTAATGTTCCTGCTGTCATGACTCTTCTAGCAAATAATCCCTTAGATGTCTCATATCCTAATTCGCATGTATGGAATTCGACCGCAAGCATAAGACCTGTACCACGAACTTCCTGAATTATCTCTGGGTACTTCTTTGCAAGGCTTTCAAGTCCAGCCTTTAACACTTCACCCTTCTTAGCACATACGCCCGGAATATCATTTTCAAGCATATACTTGATAGTCGCAATAGCTGCTGCACAGCAGAGTGGATTGCCGCCAAATGTTGGTGAACCAAGTAACCATGGGTTCTCTACAAGCTGGTCTACCCACATTGAAGGCTTACATATGATACCTGTGATAGGAAGTATACCGCCGCCAAATGCTTTACCATATGTCATGATATCTGGTGTAACTCCTTCTGCCTCACATCTCCACATTGTACCTGTACGTCCCATACCTGTCTGAATTTCATCAAATATCAGTGCAACTCCATATTCATCACATATCTCTCTCACTTCCTTGAGGTATCCCTTAGGTGGAACGATTACACCAGCCTCACCCTGAATTGGTTCAAGAATAACCGCTGCAACTTTCTCACCAACTGCTGTAAGATTTCTTATTGCCTTTCTCATATCCTCTGCATTACCATATTCAACATGCTGTACCTGCTGTACCATTGGTGTATATGGAACACGGTATGTACTCTTACCACCACATGATATAGCACCCATTGATTTACCATGGAAAGCACCTACTGTTGAGATATACCAGCGTCCGCCTGTTGCAATTCTTGCAAGCTTAAGTGCCATCTCAACTGCTTCTGCACCACCATTAGTAAAGAAACAGTACTGAAGGTCGCCCGGTGTGATGTCTGCCATTGCCTTAGCAAGATAGCCTCTGAGTGGGTCTAACAATTCCTGTGAATGTAATGCCTGATGATCAAGCTGTGCCTTAACTACATCAAGAATTTCTTTGTTACGGTGTCCACATGTATATATACCAAATCCGCCAAGGCAGTCGATGAATTTCTCACCATTCAGTCCATAGCAATAAGCCCCTTCATCCTGCCATTCAAGAACTGCTCCGCCCTCTGAATCGGATGAAACTGATTTACGGTATTTTAACCAGCCTGGGCTGACATAGTTGTCAAAATGGTCAAGTGTCTCAGCTACCATCTTTTTCTTCTCTTCAGCAGGAATATCTGCTGTGTCTGTCTTGATTAATCCTATTACCCTGTCTAAATCCTTAATTACCTGTTCGTTTGATGCCATAATGTTGTCCTCCCTGTCAATCTGATTTTTAAATTGTTTTTAGATACAAATAAAGGCGTATTTTTAAATTTCCGAACGATAATTCAGACATTTAAAAATACGCCTTTGTATTTTGTTAAGTTATTTATTTGTTGACTTTATTTTACTAAGTTATTTTTTAGATTTCAATAACTTTTTTCAGCCACGTTCTAGTTATTTTTGAGTACATATACTTATTTTTAAGTATATAATAACATAAAACAGCCGCCGGTATTAGTATGTTATTTCCATTGTGGCATGAATATGCTATTATAATGGCAATATATCTTATGTAAAAGGAAGTCAGCATATGGAAAAGAACAAGTATCTTATTATCAATGACCTAATATATGACATGTACCGCTGGAATGATTTATCTGATATCAAGGACAATTTTTTCCAGCTTCTTAAGCTTGTCATTCCATTTTCATATGCAAGCATATTATTAAAGACACCTTCTGATAATGGTGACATAGCACTATCTGTTCTTACATGTTATCCAGAAGAATTCACTGAAGCTGAAGAGATGTATCTTACATATGAATATGTTGACGATTTAGGATGGAATCTATATTCACACGAATCTAAGGTTATACGAGAAAGTGATATAGTAGATGATGAACATCGCTTTAACACTCCTATGTATAAGGCTTGCTACCAAAAATATGATATATACGATAATCTCCAGCTTACCATATGCTTTAACAACAAGCTGTATGGTGTCCTTACATTATTCTCAACCTCATCCCAGGGTGCATATTCATCTGAGGACATGTTCTTTCTGCGTTCAATAGGCATGCATATTAACGCTGTTATCAGCCGTTTATATGAAAACTTCTACAACTCTGCTAATTCAACAGCATACACTCTTCCAGATATTAATGATATTATGGCGACTTATCAGTTTACCCCTAGGGAATCTGACATTATAAAACATCTGATTGCATTTGAGGAGATTTCCGAGATATCTGATTCTCTTGGAATCAGCGAACATACTTTACAGAAGCACTTACAGAATATATTCAGAAAAGCTGATGTCAGCTCAAAGTGGGAATTTATGAGAAAGCTTCATTCTACTCACATCCGATGGAATTAACAATATCCCCATACACATATTCTGCGGAATTTCTGCCATTTATCCGCACATAATCTAATTCCTGTTCAAACACATGCTCTCTTTCAGCTTTTTTATAATCCTTCCCTGATATAACAACTTCAGAAATAAATTTATCAATAGCCATATAATCTCTGCCACCTGCATTATACTGGGATTCTACCGCCATATTTCCCAACTCTGTCAATCTCTGCTCTTCGCGCCTCAAAAACAGCATCGGCTTATTTACATACATATACTCACATATGAATGATATAGAATCGTTAATCAAAGCATCTGATGTATCGAAAAGTGCAAGATAATCTCCTTCTTCTATTACATCAGCATTAGGAAGGTGTCTGAACATATCAAGATATTGCTCATATTCATCTATAGATTTCATTATCCCTTTGCTAATCAATGCATTTCTAAGATTAGGATGCGGTTTGAATACAAATGATACACTATCCTTATATTTTTCAGCAAGGTATAGAAAAAACCACATATTCTTATCAAAGGTTGAAAACGACAGCAGATTATCATCTCCTATTGAGAAATGCGGAGCAATTATGACTTTCTTATATTCCTCAGATGCTCTTCCCTCTGGTATCTTCCAAAGTTTACACATAATATTCTCTGAATATATATGTTTATTGTAAAAATAATCCATCTTTATATAACCACTCATCCGGACATTTTCAGCTGCCAGCAGTTCGTATCTTCTATATCCATCTATATCCTTTTCTGTTTCTGTGTATACTCTCCACATAAGATTAAAAAATTCCTTGTTATATACACACTCTTCTTCATAGTCTCCTTTGACAGATGTTGCAACATTAAATCCATAAGCTATTGATATATTAAGAACTGACAATGGTAAATTTGTTATCTGATATTCTTTAGCCATGTTCAGATACCATGGTGTCACATGAATAACAATATCCGGAAATCCTCCAACAGCATCCCAGCCAGTTATTTCTTCTGTATCCGGATTATATACCTTTTTTAAATTATAGCTATTATCTTCAAAATAACTGTATGTCTGATTATATACTTTATTACGCTCATCCCGGCTTCGTCCAATAAGTGGTACCGGGACAACAACAGGTTCAAATATTTCATCATTTTCCATTGCTCTGTATATATATTCTGCTGGCCATTCTGCTGCTGATATCGGAAGAAATACTACTTTTATTTTTTCATTTCGCAATATTTTATTTCTTACATTTGACTCGCCACATTTAATCGCGGCTTCATAACAGTATCTATATAATTTAGCGCCATTATCCATCCTGCTTGTTGCAAGAAATAACGCAACAAGATTTGCATATGTATATACTCCATTATTAACACCATCTTCAAGCCTGTTATTATCCACCGCATCTAATATTTCTGTTGCATAATTTATAATTTCATCTTCTTCCATGATTTCAACATTGTTATCTAATATCATATTATATATTACCCCTTTATCTTCTGCCGTTTAGCTCTTCCAGAAATGCTTTCTGATTCTTAAAAAAAGGATATTCATGTGCTGCTGTGTTTCTTTTCATTTCCATATAGTTACCATAACCCTGTGTAAGCACTTTATCGTACTCGCGCGGAACTGCAATATCCATATCTTCGAATTTTTTATCAAATGATTCTGCAAACCATTCCTTATCGTATATTAAGTTTGGATATCCAGATACATATTCAGACATGCATACCAGCTTGTCACTTTCTTCATCTGTAAACATTGCTGCTATTCTGTCAGCAAGTCTCCACAACTGCCCTCTGATTGTATTATTACGCACAATGCTTACATTGCACATATCTTCAACATCATGCAGGTATTGTTCAAGCTGTCCATTTGCTGTTATCTCGTCAAGTCTATGTGCAAGGTCATATACAGCTGTATACATTGCTCTCTGCATTGAAGCCATCTCTTCATCTCTAGGGACATAGTCAAGCACAAATATATCTATTCCCACTACATAAGGACATTGGTAGAATTTTTTCTGAACATTATCTGGCACTGGAACTTCTGTATAATTAGATACACTTGTAAATACCTTCCTTCTATCATTATTGACATAACAACTGTTAATGATATAATCTGGATTATTTTCTTTCTTCAAAACTGATAACAATTTCATATAATCAGCTCTTTTTAAAGATATATCTATATCGTCATCCCATGGAATAAATCCATCATGTCTTATTGCTCCAAGAAGCGTTCCAAAGTCGGCAAAATACTGGATATCATATTTATTACATACTTCTATTATATATGACAGTATCTTCATTTCGGCAGCCCATACATGCTTCATCTCTGCACTGACTGTAAATCCGCAACGCACTTCTTCTTTGAAAA
>URGC01000099.1 GCA_900547255.1 uncultured Eubacterium sp.
ACGTGTTCAGCCTAGTTCATAAATATGTGTCCAGGATTCTGGGTACATATCATTACGTCACCCGCCTTTTTTATTATCACAAGTTTTGCGCAAAAAAAGGAAAGGTTTTGCCCTTTCCTCATTCTCTTTAATAGCTATACTATCTACTGTTTCGCATCAAATGCCCCAACTGAACCATAATTATTGCTCTGCTCGTAAGCTCCCTTGCTATAATTGCCAGTCTGTGGAGCTACAACTGAATTCCTAGCCAGATTAAGCTCAAATTCAATCATATCCATGGATTCCTGAAGCAAAACTTTATTATTATCATTGACTTTCATAAGATTGTCAATTGTTCTCTTTAATTTGAAATGAACCTCTGATAGGGCAGCCTTATCCTTTGGCTGCTTCGATAGCAGATTGACTATATCAGCTATCTTTATGCCGTCAGTCGGGATATTAAGAACATTACATATATCCTTAACATTCTCCTCCCTCTTGGCATCAAGACCATTGATAACGTCTATACAATGCTGCTCCTGTAAGAGAATCTCCTGCAACTTATCAACATCGCCATTAACAATAGCGGAAGTTTTATTATTAGCCAGTTCCATAAGACTTTCATATTCTGTATTCTCTTTATCAAGTACATCTATAAGTGTCTCAATTAAACTTGCCATATATCAAACCCCGCTTAAAATGTTAATGTCTCAACGTTATTAAGAATCTTATCTGCAACAGCCTCTGAACTGATATTATATGTTCCAGCAGCCATCTGTGCTTTAATTCTGGCTACCTTATCCATTCTTACATCTGAAGCCTCTGCAACTGCTGCTCTTGCTGTCTGATAGCTCTTAGCAGTAGATGAAAACTCCAGCTTATCATTGTATGACTGTGTGCGTGAAGACTTTCTAACAGAAGATACATTATTTGTCTGGTAAAGCTGACTTATCGTATTATACGCATCTATACGCATGTTAACCGCCTCCATTCTTTTATCTTCATGTAAAATTTATCGGTTACATGCGCCAATTACTTAACCGTCAAAATAACATTTTTTAATTATTTTTCAAGGAATCTCATTCTTGCTCTGTCGTAAGCAGCCTTCTTAGCTTCCATAGATGGACGCTCTGGCTCCTTATGATATACATTGTCAAACTGAGATGCAAGCACGCCCTTACAATTATCGCAGAATCTTCCGCTCTTGATAGTAGCTCCACACATCTCACATGAAATTCCTATTGGAGAATCATCTGAGAAACGGAGTCTCTCCTCTCTGATCCACTGCTCAAGCTGTCTTATACTGACATCACAATCCTGTGATATCTGATTCATCTGAGCATCTTTATGATCCTCTATGTACTCCTTAACTTCCATAAACTTATCCTCAAGCTTACTTGCACAGCTTGGACACAAATTCCTGTACTGACCACCTACATAATTAAATAAACGACCGCACTGTCTGCAATTTCTAACATCCATGTCATAACCCTCCATTCATATGTATAAAATGTTCATCCTTATATGCCTTTACCAACACACAGGCTGATACAATACACCTTCTCAACGCCTGCCGCTTTCAGTACTTTAGCACAGGCATCAACTGTCGCTCCTGTTGTATATATATCGTCAACAAGAAGTACTCTCTTATATTCTATAATATTTGACGTAATTGTGAAAGCTTTTTTAATATTTTCTGCTCTCTGAATATCATTAAGTGATTTCATAGGCACTGTTTCACGGCTTCTGATAAGTATATCGGAGTCAACTTTAATTCCCGAAAGCTCTCCAAGCCTTGCCGCGATAAGTTCTGCCTGATTATACCCACGCACTCTCTGCTTCTTTGCATGCAATGGTACAGGTATTATAGCCTGTGGTCTCCACATATCAAGCTGTATCTTACAGCTTTTATACATCTCCTTGCCATACCACCCGGCAAAGTCCCTGCATCCGTTGTATTTGTAGCGGTATATCGACTGCTTAATTCCGTCACTATACTCAAATACAGCCGCACCCTGATCATATACATGCTTATTCCTTGCACAGTCAAAGCATAACTCAGCATCAGAATCCTCAAGCGGCTTGCCACATTTCATGCATCTTGCACTTCCGACATATCTAAGCTTGTTCTGACATTCAGCACATGGCTCTGACTGTCCCTGTGTACCTTTGACAATGCCAAAACACACCGGGCAGACCGCAGGATACAGAACATTTATAAGTATCTTAGTTAAACTCGTCAAATAAAACTCTCCTTAATTCTCTTATCAAGAGATGAAAAACGCATCTGCTCTGTCTCGTTGTCTGCCATCTGATGAAATACTTCCTCAATTCCAACCATGCAGACGCATTTCTTGGCACGGGTTACCGCCGTATATAACAGATTGCGGTTCATAAGCATTCTTGGTCCCGGATACATCGGAATAATCACAGCCGGATACTCACTTCCCTGCGATTTGTGGACTGTCACAGCGTAGGCTAATTCAAGCTCCTCTAACTGCTTGAAATCATACTGCACTTCCCTTGCATCCTCAAATCTTACAGTTACACATTCTGAAAATGTATCAATGCGCTGGATAACGCCCGAATCACCGTTAAACACGCCTGTTCCCATCTCAATCGCAACACCGTAGCGGTTTCTTTTCTCCCACTCTAACTGATAGTTATTCTTAATCTGCATAACCTTATCGCCCTCGCGGAATACTAAATCTCCAACCGCCTTTTCTTCCTTATCAGGTGCAGGCGGATTGAGGTACTGCTGCATAACATGATTAAGCCTCTCAACTCCCACTGCTGACTTTCTTGATGGTGTAAGTATCTGAATCTCATTGATATCAGCTCCTACGTAATCAGGCAGCTTGGCTTTGAGCAGTGTACACATCGCAGCTATTATCTCATCTGGTGTATTTCTTCGGACAAACAGGAAATCCTTGCTGTACTTGTTAAGCACAACTGGTTCACCCTTGTTAATCTTATGTGCATTAGTTACAATCTCGCTCTCTGCCGCCTGTCTGAATATCTTTTCAAGCTTGACAACTGGAAAACACTCAGACTGTATTATATCCTTTAACACGTTGCCTGCACCGACACTTGGAAGCTGGTCAACGTCTCCTACAAGAATCAGCCTCGTTCCTACAGGAATCGCTTTGAGCAGTGAATTCATAATGGCAATATCAACCATAGACATCTCATCAACTATGATAACATCTGTCTCAAGCGGATTATCTTCATTTCTGTCAAAATGAGCTGATGAATTGCTGTTATCATCCGGGCCGCCGCATATCTCAAGAAGCCTGTGTATCGTCTGTGCCTCAAATCCAGTTGTCTCTGTCATACGTTTAGCCGCACGTCCAGTCGGAGCAGCAAGACGTATATCCATGCCTTCCATCTGGAAAAATCTGATAATCGTGTTAATAGTTGTTGTCTTACCAGTTCCCGGCCCACCTGTTATAACCATCAAGCCATTAAGCACTGCGCTCTTAACCGCATTGCGCTGTATCTCATCAAGAGTTATGGAAAGCTCATTCTCTATCGTATCTATACGCTCGTTCATCTGGTCATCTTCACACGTATACTTAACATCTAAATCTATAAGCATTCTGGCAACACTTGCTTCCATATAATAATATCTGGATGCATATATACACTGTGTATCGCCTTCCATCTTGATGACAATCTTCTTGTCAATCGCCATATCCATGATATATTTATCGAAATCCTGAATATCTATAAGAAGCAGATTCTTAGCCTGCTCACACAGAATGTCAGCAGGAAGGTATACATGTCCCTGTGAAACTGCCTGACACAGACAATAATATATACCACTCTTGATACGGAATTCAGAGTCTATCTTAAATCCGGCACGCTGTGCAATCTCGTCTGCTATGCGGAATCCCACGCCTTCAATGTCATCTGCTAATCTATATGGATTTTCCTGAATAACTGAATATACATCCTGACCATAACGCAAGAATACCTTATTAGCCAGCTTCATACTGATGCCAAAATCCTGCATATATATCATAGCTTTTCTCATATCACGCTTTTCAATAAGCTGATTAGCTATGTCCATCGCTTTTTTCAGGCTGATTCCCTTGATTTCGGCAAGACGTTCCGGTTCCTCTTCCATAATTCTGAATGTATCATCGCCAAATGTGTCAACTATGCTGTCAGCAAGCTTTTCACCGATACCTTTGATAGAACCTGAACTAAGATAGCGCTTAACAGACTTTGCATCATCTGGCGCTTTAAATTCATATGACTGTATGGAAAACTGCATATAGTATACCGGGTGCTTTACAAATGCACCTCTGGCAACTATATATTCACCTGCGCTGACATAGCTCAAGCTTCCAACGCAGGTAACCTCTTCTCCATTAAATATTATGTTAAATACTGTGTATCCGTTGTCTTCATTACGGAATATTATATTCTCTATAAATCCTTCAACACAATCCAGTGCTTCGTAATCCAACTTATACTTCCTCTATGCTGTAATTTCTCTTCATCTGCTTATACAGATTCTCAGCAATTCCAAGACCTTTACCCTGTGACTCAGTTACCTGGCTTGCCATCTGCGATACAAGCTCATCACCAAAATAACTTGATAATGTACTCATTCCAGAATCTGAATCATCTGTCACTCCAAAAAGCGATGCATATATATTATCTGAATCACTTTCATCAATGCTTGACATCTTAACCATTGCTTTCATCATCTGTTCTACGAAATAACTCTCAAAGTCCTTGCAGACTTCCATAAGCTCATCATCTGTTGCCTTAGAAAGGTCTGTTGAATTAAGCTTGCTGCTTATTGAGTTAGTTGTCGCATTAGTATATGTACTATTATTAGAATATATCGAATTGATATTGCTTATCATATTATCCATATGTCTACCTCACATTATAATACATACGTCTACAGATTATCTCTTAAGATTGTTAGCCTGCTCCATCATTGTATCAGATGTTGTTATAGCCTTAGAGCATAATTCGTATGCTCTCTGTGCTGTGATAAGATTAACCATCTCTGTCGCAACATTGACATTAGATGCCTCAAGATAACCCTGCTTTATCTTACTCTTAGCTCCAACATCATCATAGTCCTCATTGAGAGGTACTCCTGATGCCTCAGATTCCTTAAGGTATGAACTTCCAATCTTCTCTAATCCAGATGGGTTAGTAAACTGGAATAAAGCTATCTTAATACCCATAGGTGCTGGATTATTAGTCTCATCTGGATAACATAAGTTACCCTCACCATCAACTGTAACCTTAGCAGAATTGTACTCTGATGAAAGGACAATTGGGGAACCATCTGAGCTTAACACTGGATATCCCTCTGCTGTAGAAAGCATGAAGCCATCCTGTGCCACCGAAAATAAAAATCCACCATTCCTTGTGTACAATGTGCTTCCATCAAGATCCTGTACAGCAAAAAAGCCATCACCATTAATCATGAAATCAGTTGTGCTGTCTGTAGCATTAGCTGACCCTTGAATATAATGAGATGTAACTGCTGAAACTCTTGAACCAAGACCAACCTGTGCGCTTACTGGCTTCTGTTCTCCATTAGCTGATGTTGTTCTTGCCTGTAAATCCTGATATAACAATGACTTAAAGCTCGCGCTCTCTGACTTATACCCTGTTGAGTTAACGTTAGCAAGATTGTTTGATATAACGTCAACATTAGTCTGCTGTGCAATCATTCCAGATGCAGCAGAATATAATGATCTAACCATAATTATCTACTCCTTCTTATTCTAGAGTTCTGAGATACTTACCATCTTGCCAAGCATCTCATCAACAGCGTTAATGACCTTCTGTCCGCTCTCATACTCTCTTGCAATACCTATCATCTCAATCATCTCAGATACAACATTGATATTAGATGCCTCTGTGTATCCCTGATTAACTGTAGCTGTGCAATCAGTCTGTGTTGCTCCATCAACTGTGCGGTACAGATTCTCGCCATATGCTTCTAAGTAATTATAGTCCTCAAAATCTGTCAATGCGAATGTATCAACATATACACCATCTGCATATATCTCACCTGTTGGCTGGACTTCCAGCTTCTGAATATCAGTTGGTAATTGTATTGGACCACTCTCACCTAATACAAAATCGCCATCCTTGGTAACCAGATAACCTTCCTGATTCATCTGGAACGACCCATCCCTGGAATACATAGTAGATGTCTCACCTGCTTTGTTAGTGAAAGAAATGTTAAAGAAACCCTTTCCTGACAATGCAAAATCATAATTGCTCTCAGTGCTTACAAATGAGCCCTGTGACCAGTCTCTATATGATTCACCAATCTTTGCTCCGAGTGACAGGCTTCCTATATTCTCATTGAGATGTCCAACTGTAAGATCCTTTATCTTGAGTGCATACATCTCATCAAAAGACTGTGTTGTAAGTCCTTCTTTCTTGTAACCTGTTGTCGTAGCATTTGCAAGGTTATTGGAGACGACATCCATTCTCTTCTGGCTGTTAACCATTCCGGTATATGCTGTATATAACCCTCTGACCATAGCCTGTCCTCCAATCCCAATCTCTTAATTCTGTGTATCTCTGTAACCTGAAAGGAATTCAATGAACTTACCTGTTCCTATAGCAACACATGTCATCGGATCCTCCGCAGTCATTGTATTGATACCTGTCTTAGCTTCAATAAGGTCCTCAAGACCTGAAAGAAGTGCTCCACCACCTGTAAGGACAATTCCTCTGTCCGCAATATCAGATGCAAGTTCTGGTGGAGTTTTCTCAAGTACGCTGTGTACTGCTTCAACTATCTGGGATGTAGCTTCTCTTAAAGCTTCCTCAGTCTCCTCTGATGTAACTTCAACTGTCTTAGGAAGACCTGTTACAAGGTTACGTCCTCTGACATTCATAGTGCTGACTTCTGCTCTTGGATAAGCAGAGCCTATCTTAATCTTAATATCCTCGGCTGTTCTCTCACCGATAAGAAGATTATGCTTCTTTCTCATATAACGTACGATTGCCTCGTCAAAATCATCACCGGCAATCTTGATTGATGTACTTACAACAGTTCCTCCAAGTGAGATAACTGCGATATCTGTTGTACCACCACCGATATCAACAATCATGTTACCACATGGTCTTGCAATATCAATTCCAGCTCCGATTGCTGCTGCGATTGGCTCCTCAATAATAGCAACCTCTCTTGCACCAGCCTGAAGTGTAGCATCCTCAACAGCCTTTTTCTCAACCTCTGTTACACCTGATGGAACGCAGACACTTATTCTTGGCTTCTTCAATGTTCTTCTTCCGATAGCCTTCTGAATGAAGTACTTAAGCATCTTCTCTGTAACTGTATAATCAGATATAACACCCTGTCTAAGAGGTCTTACTGCAACGATATTACCTGGTGTTCTACCAAGCATAAGTCTTGCTTCCTCACCGATAGCCTTAATCTTATTAGTGTCTCTGTCAAATGCCACAACTGATGGCTCCTTTAACACAACACCTTTTCCCTTGATATATACCAGAATGCTGGCTGTTCCCAAATCTATACCGATATCTGTTGACAACATGTCATTATTCTCCTTTCAATCATCCTATCTCAAAACTTTCTTCTTATATATCCTCTATGTACATATACGATTAGCTTCTGCACATAGTTTATCGCATAACAAGTCTAGTTACCATTATATACAATAGATTGGCATTTTAAAAGAGGTAACTTAAAAAAATTTAACCTTAATTAAACCTAGGAATCTTTTCTTGTAAGTACTTTTCTCTTAACTTCTTCCAAAGCCTCACCAAATCTCTCTGATGATGCATGTGGGAAGCTTCTGATAATTGACTTATTAAGCTTCTCTGCCTTGAACTTAGCTGCATCAAGTTCGAGCTTTAATGCATTAATACGCTCTTCCTGTCTTGCAAAGTATTCACGCTGCTTCTCATTAGCCATCTCGCTAAATGCTTCCTTAGCCTCACTGAATCTCTCAGTAAGCTCTGACAGTTCTTTCTTGACAGCAGTCTGGTAAGTAAGAATCTTTCTGAAATCGAGAGCCTTTCTGAATGCGAATGCAAAATCAACAAGCATCACTGCTGATATGGCAAGCACCAGTCCGCCAAGCACTCTCTTATCCATGTTATCAATAAATTCTGATACCGGCACATGAATAACTCTCACAAGCAATACAGAGAAAAATCCCCATGCTATAGATGATGAAAGGCATATGTAGCCTTTGATATTAAACTTCTGGTTGCTGTAATCCCAGTACTTCATGGAAAACATTGTCTCCATGACAGCACCTGTAACATATTCAAGTATTGTTGAACCAATCATTCCACATATAAATATAAGCGGAATACTCCATGTCACCAGAATGGTAGAGATAAGTATAGTTATCGCTCCAAATCCATATATCGGCAGAAATGGTCCTTTTAAGAACCCTCTGTTAGTAACTCTTTTCTCTTTGATTGACACATATGTACTCTCAAAGCACCATCCAAGAAAGCAGTATGTGAAGAAATACGCTATCCATCTCTCTATTATAATATATCTTTCCATATAAGAATCTCCAACTCATTTTAGTGAAACTATATTTTATCATTTAATTAAATAAAAATCAAGAAAAGGATGTGCAGAAAATACATTTTCAGAGTAACTTCCTGAAATGCATATTTCCACACATCCTTTTTATGAATTATATTATGATGATACCAGGGTCAAAAGGTCAGAAAGCCGATGCAAGCTTGCTTGCAAGAGG
>URGC01000100.1 GCA_900547255.1 uncultured Eubacterium sp.
GACTGAGGTTCAACACCATTCTGGGCATCAAATACACCTACAGCACCATCGAGTACTCTAAGTGAACGCTCAACCTCAACTGTGAAGTCAACGTGACCTGGAGTATCAATAATGTTAATACGATACTCAGGCTTTGTCTTATCTGGCTTACCTTCTTTTTCAGGTGTCCAATGACATGTTGTAGCAGCTGAAGTAATTGTGATACCTCTCTCCTGCTCCTGGGCCATCCAGTCCATAGTAGCAGTACCTTCATGAGTATCACCGATCTTGTGATTAACACCAGTATAATAAAGAATACGCTCTGTTAATGTTGTCTTACCAGCATCAATATGAGCCATAATACCAATATTTCTGGTTCTCTCCAATGGATATTCTCTTCCAGCCATCGGTAATTCCTCCTATAATTATTATTAGAATCTGTAATGTGCGAAAGCCTTATTAGCTTCTGCCATCTTATGCATATCTTCTTTCTTCTTTACTGATGCACCTGTGTTGTTAGCTGCATCAAGAATCTCATTAGCGAGTCTTTCTTCCATAGTCTTCTCGCCTCTTGCACGAGAGTATGCTGTCATCCAACGAAGTGCTAATGCCTGTCTTCTATCTGGCTTAACTTCGATAGGTACCTGATATGTGGCACCACCGATACGTCTAGCCTTAACCTCGAGAACTGGCATAATGTTGTTCATAGCCTCCTCAAAAACTTCAAGAGCTGGTCTCTCAGTCTTCTCAGCTACCTTGTCAAACGCTCCGTATACAATCTTCTGAGCTACTCCTCTCTTACCATCAAGCATAATGTTGTTGATAAGCTTAGTAACCACCTTGTTGTTGTAAATAGGATCTGCTAATACATCTCTCTTCTGAGTATGTCCTTTACGTGGCACGGTTCTTCCCTCCTTAATAATTTCATTAAATCATCGGTACTCACAAATATCTTACCTTTTTCCACTAAATGGGATAATCGGCTGTGTTTCGTGCTTAAAGTTTATATTAAACCTGCAACCTTGGTATTAATCCAACTCCGCACTGTTAAAATATTAATGTGAATATTTATTATATTACAGTTGCCAAACAGCTAAATATTAATTACTTAGCATCCTTTGGTCTCTTAGCACCGTACTTAGAACGGGCCTGTCTTCTCTTAGCTACACCTGCTGTATCAAGTGTACCTCTAACGATATGATATCTTGTACCTGGTAAGTCCTTTACTCTACCACCTCTGATAAGAACAACGCTGTGCTCCTGAAGGTTGTGACCCTCACCTGGAATATATGATGTTACTTCGATACCGTTTGAAAGACGTACTCTGGCAATTTTTCTAAGAGCTGAGTTAGGCTTCTTAGGTGTTGCAGTCTTAACAGCTGTACAAACTCCTCTCTTCTGTGGAGCAGAGATATCTGTAGCCTTCTTCTGAAGTGAGTTATAACCCTTCTGAAGAGCTGGTGCTGTAGACTTCTTAACAGTTGACTTTCTACCCTGTCTTACTAACTGGTTAAATGTAGGCATTCTTTTTTCACCTCCCGGAATTAGATTATATATGGGTTGCACGTTCAGTAATTCTGAACCTTTGCATTAAATAAGCGGACAAACTTTGCCCGCCTATTAACACGCTTAATCATTATATCTACTAAAAAAATTGTTGTCAAGCATATAACTAAAATATTTTCAAAATATTTTTATCGCAAACATTGATTACTTTCTATGTTACACAATCAGCCTTCTATTACAATTAAAGAAGATGCGCTCTTAACTCCTCACCGCTTAATGGGCTTAAATAAGCTGGAGCAATATCAAATACTGTCTTGCAGCCTGTTGCGCCTTCATTATGTAATCTGTTAATTGCACGGGCATAAGCAACAATTACAGAGCCCGTGAATTCTGGATTGGAATCAAGCTTTAAGCTGTATTCAATAATGTGCTTATTCTCCTTGTTCCATCCTGTAACACCACTACGGAATACGAATCCGCCATGTGGGATTCCTTTATGGTTCTCATTAAATTCTTCCTCGCTGATAAAATGTACAGTTGTATCATAATCAGCAAAATAGTTAGGCATTGTCTTGATTTCGTTCTCAATTCTGGCAAGGTCTGCACCTTCCTCAGCTACAACAAAGCATTCTCTTGTGTGCTTCTGTCTTGTAGTAAGCTCTGGATTCTCGCCTGCACGAACTGCTCTTAAAGCTTCATCAACTGGGATTGTATACTGTTTAGCATTCTTTACACCCTCAATTCTACGAACAGCATCTGAATGTCCCTGACTAACACCCTTGCCCCAGAATGTATAATCATTGCCCTCTGGAAGAATGCAGTTAGCATAAAGTCTGTTAAGAGAGAACATACCTGGGTCCCATCCTGCTGAAATAAGAGCTATATGTCCATTTTCTTTAGCTGCTGCGTCAACTGCTGCATAATGAGCTGGAATATTAGCATGTGTATCAAAGCTGTCAATTACATTAAAATATTTTGCATACTCAGGAGTCTGTTTAGGAAGGTCTGTTGCACTTCCTCCGCATATGATAAGGACATCAATCTCATCCTTATGTGCCTGAATTTCATTAACACTATATACTGGAACACCATCTGTAAGAATCTTTACACTTGATGGGTCACGTCTTGAAAATACTGCGCTCAGTGTAATATCACTGTTCTGTTTTATTGCGCACTCTACGCCCTTGGCAAGATTTCCATAACCTAAAATACCTACTTTCATCTACATATCCTTCTTTCTGTCTAATAATTAAATCAACATTATTTTATACTTAAATGCTTTCTTATGCACTAATTTTTTTAAAATTTTGCATTATTTTCTTAATTTATTAAAGTTATTATCATGTTATACCCACAAAATCCCCGGCTTACATCTTTTGTAAACCGGGGATAATTCTTATTAATCATATCTGATTAATTAGTTGTTTTATTTTCTTCATAAGCTTTCTTAGCTTCATTGATACCAGCCTTAAGTCCTACATAACCAGCCTTTGCTACCTCTTTACCGACTTTAGCGGCTTCCTTGCCAAACTTAACAGCTTCTTTAGCTACCTCTTTACCAACCTTGGCTGCCTCTGTTGCTGCCTGTTTTGCCTTTTCCTTTAATTCATCAGTATCAATTCCGTCCTTCTCGCCAGTCTGCTTTACATCACCGTAAGTAATGGCTGCCTGCGCAGCAGCAAGTCTTGCAATTGGAACTCTGAATGGTGAACAGCTTACATAATTAAGTCCTGTCTTATGGCAGAATTCAATTGAGCTTGGATCTCCACCATGCTCACCACATATTCCGCATTTGAGTTCTGGACGTGTGCCTCTGCCCTTCTTAACTGCCATCTCAACTAACTGTCCAACACCTGTCTGATCAAGTCTTGCGAATGGGTCTGACTCATATATCTTTGCCTTATAATATGAATCAAGGAATTTACCAGCATCATCTCTTGAGAATCCAAATGTCATCTGTGTAAGGTCATTCGTACCAAATGAGAAGAATTCAGCTTCCTTAGCTATCTGGTCTGCTGTAAGAGCCGCTCTTGGTATCTCAATCATAGTACCGATGTGATACTGTATGTCAGAAGATTTCTCTGCTTTAACCTTCTCCGCTGTCTCAACAACAATATCCTTAACATACTTTAATTCCTTAACTTCTCCAACAAGAGGAATCATTATCTCTGGAACTATTGTGTATCCCTTCTCTGCACTTACCTCAATAGCTGCTTCCATAACAGCTCTTGTCTGCATTCTTGCTATCTCTGGATATGTTACAGAAAGACGGCAGCCTCTGTGTCCCATCATTGGATTGAATTCGTGAAGAGCATCACATTTCTGGTGTACTTCTTCGACTGTAATTCCCATATCTGCTGCAAGTGCCTTAATGTCTTCCTCATCTGTTGGAACGAACTCATGAAGAGGTGGATCGAGATATCTTACAGTCATTGGTCTTCCTTCAAGTGCTTCATACATTGCCTTAAAGTCTGCTTTCTGGAATTCTCCGATTGCCTTTAATGCCTCTTCTCTCTGTTCTACGCTGTCTGAAAGAATCATTCTTCTGAACTTAGGTATTCTGTCCTCACCAAAGAACATGTGCTCTGTTCTGCAAAGACCAATTCCCTCTGCACCAAGCTCAACAGCCTTCTTAGTATCTGCTGGTGTATCTGCATTAGTTCTTACGCCAAGCTTTCTATACTTATCTGCAAGTGCCATTATTCTTCCAAAGTCTCCTGATACATCAGGATCTTTAGTTGCTATATCGCCCTTGTATATATTACCCGTTGTTCCATCAAGTGATATATAATCTCCCTCATGGAATGTATAACCGCCAAGCTCAAACCACTTTTCTTCTTCGCTTATCTTGATGTCTCCGCATCCTGATACACAGCATGTTCCCATTCCTCTTGCAACAACGGCTGCATGTGATGTCATACCGCCTCTGACTGTAAGGATACCCTGTGCAGCCTTCATTCCCTCGATATCTTCTGGAGATGTCTCAAGTCTTACAAGGATAACTCTCTCATTCTTGCCGCCCTTACCAAGTGCCTTGGCATCCTCTGCTGTGAAGCATACCTTACCTGCGGCAGCTCCCGGTGAAGCTGGTAATGCCTTGCCAATAACTTCGCCATCTGCAAGTGCCTTAGGGTCAAATACTGGATGAAGTACCTGGTCAAGTGATTTGGCATCTATTCTAAGTACTGCCTCCTCCTCTGTTATCTGTCCTTCATCAATAAGGTCACAAGCTATCTTTAAAGCAGCATGCGCTGTTCTCTTACCATTACGTGTCTGTAAGAAATAGAGCTTTCCTTCTTCGATTGTGAACTCCATATCCTGCATATCATGGAAATGATTCTCAAGTTTCATGGCAAGCTCCATGAATTCCTTGTAGCATTCTGGCAGGTCGTTCTCAAGCTGTGATATAGGCTGTGGTGTTCTTACACCTGCAACTACATCCTCACCCTGAGCATTTATAAGATACTCGCCATAGATGCCTTTTTCTCCTGTTGATGGGTTACGTGTAAATGCAACTCCTGTACCTGATGTCTCCCCTTTATTTCCGAATACCATTGTCTGTACATTAACAGCCGTTCCCCAATCTCCTGGTATATCGTTATCCCTTCTATATACGATTGCTCTTGGATTATCCCATGATCTGAATACTGCTTTCACAGCTCCCATAAGCTGTTCGCGTGGATTCTGTGGGAATTCCTCTCCATGCATTGCATCTTTATAGACCTGCTTAAATCTCTCTGCAAGTTCCTTAAGATCATCTGCATCAAGCTCTGTGTCATATTTAACGCCTTTAGCTTCCTTCATCTCATCGATAATCTTCTCGAAGAATGACTTAGGCACTTCCATTACGACATCTGAATACATCTGAATAAATCTTCTGTATGAATCATATGCAAATCTAGGATTACCTGTCTTCTTGGCAAATCCTTCAACTGCCACATCATTAAGTCCAAGATTAAGAATTGTATCCATCATGCCCGGCATGGAAGCTCTTGCACCAGATCTTACCGATACAAGCAGTGGATCCTGTGTATCACCAAACTTCTTATTGTTGACTTCCTCCAGCCACTTGAGTGCTTCAAATATCTGTTCCTTTATCTCATCTGATATCTCTTTACCCTTGGCATAATAATCTGTACACGCTTCTGTTGTTACTGTAAATCCCTGTGGTATAGGCATTCCCAATCCTGTCATCTCTGCAAGATTGCATCCCTTGCCGCCGAGCAGGTTACGCATTGATGCATTGCCCTCGTTAAATAAATAAACCCATTTAGCCATAAGCTCCTCCTTATATATATATATAATTGTATTACTTACGATTTAGATATTGTTAATTTTATAACAATTTAGTCATGTTGTCAAATAAATCGTGTAGAAAATAGATAAAAAAGCCACAGTCGCATTTGCAACTGTGGCTTAAACTTTAGTACATTATTAACTTTTATTATTCTGTGATGTTGATTACTTCATCTTCTGCTTCTGCATCTGCATTAGCTTCAACTTCAGCATCTGATGTTATCTCGTCTGCTTTTGGTGCATCTTCAACATACTCAATGCCTGTATCAAGCTTTACATTAGCATATCTCTTCATACCTGTACCAGCAGGGATAAGCTTACCAATAATAACGTTCTCTTTAAGACCGATTAATGGGTCAACCTTGCCGTTAATAGCTGCATCAGTAAGAACCTTAGTAGTCTCCTGGAATGAAGCTGCTGACATGAATGAGTTAGTTGCAAGTGAAGCCTTAGTGATACCGAGAATAATTGGAGTTCCTGTAGCTGGAGTCTTACCCTCTTCCACAAGCTTCTCATTAACTTCTGTGAAGTCAATTGTATCTACCTGTGAACCAGGAAGGAATCCTGAATCACCAGCCTCATCAATGATAATCTTCTTAAGCATCTGACGAACTATAAGCTCGATATGCTTATCATTGATTTCAACACCCTGTATTCTATAAACTTTCTGTACTTCACGGATCATGTAATCCTGAACAGCACGTACACCTAAAATTCTTACGATATCATGTGGATTCTCAGAACCCTCTGTGATTTCCTCACCTTTGACAACTATCTGTCCTTCCTGAACCTTAACTCTTGTATCTCTTGATACAGGGTAAGCCTTAGAATTACCTTCATTGTCTGTGATTACGATATCTGTCTTCTTATCAGTCTTTGCAAAGCTTACTTCTCCGCCAAACTCAGCTAAGACAGCAAGTGTCTTTGGCTTTCTTGCCTCGAAAAGCTCCTCTACTCTAGGAAGACCCTGTGTGATGTTATCACCAGCGACACCACCAGTATGGAAAGTTCTCATAGTAAGCTGTGTACCAGGCTCACCGATTGACTGGGCAGCGATAATACCAACAGCCTCACCAACCTGAACAGTCTGACCTGTTGCCATGTTAGAGCCATAACATTTAGCACATACACCAATATGTGAACGGCATGTAAGGATTGTTCTGATCTTAATCTCTTCTCTGCCTGTTGCTACGATTGCAGCAGCTCTCTTAGGTGTAACAAGTGTGTTAGCTCTTGCAATAACATTGCCATCAGCATCTGTAATATCTTCTGCAAGGAATCTTCCTGTAATACGCTCCTGTAATGACTCAAGTACGTCAGCCTTAGCATCACTGTCAGCTGTAGCCTTATCATTAACAAACTCGTATACATACATACCTGGAATAGGCTTTCCTACGCTACAATCATTCTCTCTGATAACAAGATCCTGTGAAACATCAACAAGACGTCTTGTAAGGTATCCTGAATCGGCTGTCTTAAGGGCTGTATCTGACATACCCTTACGAGCACCATGAGCTGAAATGAAGTATTCCAGAACATCAAGACCCTCACGGAAGTTTGACTTGATAGGAAGTTCGATTGTATGTCCTGATGTATCAGCCATCAGACCACGCATACCGGCAAGCTGTTTAATCTGCTGGTTAGAACCACGGGCACCTGAGTCAGCCATCATGAAGATGTTGTTATACTTATCAAGACCTGCAAGAAGCGCATCCTTTAACTTCTCATCTGTCTCCTGCCATACCTTAATAACATTCTTGTATCTTTCTTCATCAGTTGAACGACCTCTGTTATAGTTCTGTGTAATCTGTTCAACCTTCTTCTCTGCATTAGCAATAAGCTCTTTCTTGATAGGTGGCACAGTCATCTCTGAAATAGAAACTGTCATAGCTGCTCTTGTAGAGTACTTATAACCTGTTGCCTTTATATCATCAAGAACCTCTGCTGTCTTAGTTGTACCATGTGTATTAATTACATGCTGTAAGATATCCTTAAGCTGCTTCTTACCAACATGGAAATCAACTTCAAGTATAAGTTCATTCTCTGGAATGCTTCTGTCAACATATCCAAGATCCTGTGGAAGAATCTCGTTAAATATAAATCTGCCTAATGTTGACTCTACATTACCAGACTTAACTTCTCCATTAACTGTCTTAGTTACATGGACAAGTATCTTAGAATGTAATGTAATTATTCCGTTCTCATATGCAAGAATTGCTTCATTCAAATCCTTAAAGAACTTACCTTCTCCCTTTGCACCTGGTCTCTCCTGTGTAAGATAGTAGATACCAAGTACCATATCCTGTGATGGAACCGCAACAGGACCACCATCAGAAGGCTTCAATAAGTTGTTAGGAGACAGAAGCATGAATCTACACTCTGCCTGTGCCTCTACTGAAAGAGGAAGATGTACAGCCATCTGGTCACCATCGAAATCGGCATTGAACGCTGTACAAACCAGTGGATGAAGCTTAATAGCCTTACCTTCTACAAGGATTGGCTCGAATGCCTGAATACCAAGTCTGTGAAGTGTAGGAGCACGGTTAAGCATAACTGGATGCTCTTTAATAACATCTTCAAGTACATCCCATACTTCTGGCTCAAGATGTTCTACGCTCTTCTTAGCTTTCTTAATATTATCTGCAAGATTACGTCTTACAAGCTCTCTCATAACAAATGGCTTGAATAACTCAATAGCCATCTCTTTAGGAAGACCACACTGGTAAATCTTAAGTTCTGGTCCTACTACGATAACTGAACGTCCTGAGTAGTCAACTCGCTTTCCGAGAAGGTTCTGACGGAAACGTCCTCCCTTTCCCTTGAGCATGTCTGAAAGAGACTTAAGAGCTCTGTTTCCTGGACCGGTAACAG
>URGC01000101.1 GCA_900547255.1 uncultured Eubacterium sp.
CACGTAGCAATCTGGTATCAAAGGGGTCAAAATACCTTTTGACCCCAACATCATTTTATATACATTATAATATTTTTATAAAATTCTATCTAGTATTTTTTATAAACTTATTACAAAATTGCATACAAAAAGCCGCCCTGCTGCTTACTTCCACAACTATATCAGTTCTGAAAGCAAGCAAACAGGCCGGCTATCACAATCAAATTTAATTCATCATCCCGTCTTTGATTACATCATGGTCACGCAGTACCTTCTCAATGACAGTTCCCTTTACAAGCTTTAAGAGAGGCTTCTTCAATGCGTTGAGTGGTCCAGGGAGCTGTATCTCGAGAGGTGACTTGCCATCCATCAGCTTAACGCTGCTGTCAAGAAGCTCTCTTATATCATATACGCTGCCCCATACCTCTGGAACACCTCTGTCTACTCCAAGAAGACCATATACAGCCTCCATAGCTGTTCTTACAGAATATTCTGTTGTGAATACTGTATCTCTTGGTGTCTCTGTGAACTGTCCAAGGAATGCAAAGTTAACACATCCATCTGGTATAACGTCAGGACGGTCGCCCTTGGTTCTTGGCATGAAAAATGCTGTTATATATGGCATCATTGTTGGAACACACACTGCGCTGTTCTTTGCAAGTTCTGGTATCTGGTCTGTTGGCACACCGATATGGTACAGCCACTCCTGTGTTATCTCCTCACCAGTACAGTCTTTCATAGGCTTCTTGATAAAGTCACCCGGTACATCTGTGAATAATCCATATACCCATACACATACCTTCTCTTTATCCTGTGTCTTGAACTGTCCCTGTCTGTTGATAGTCCAGCTAAGCAGCCAGCTTGAATCCATACAGCTTACGATACCACCAGTAACAACCTTTCCAGTTCTTGGATCTCTCTTACAGATATTCTTGATATAAGGAATAATCTTATCATCAAGAGTTGTAACTGTAGCTGACTCCCAGTTAGTCTTGCTTATATCTGAACAGAACTTTTCTGGATGTCCAAATGCTTCATCCTGCTTTGCAATATTTTTCCACAGATTCCAGCATCCACTTGTACGAACCTCTGCATCACCATTAGGTGCATGATTCTGGTCACCATATATAGTACCTTCTGTACAGCTTCCGTTAGTGACGAATACAAGGTCATTCTCTGTCAATGTAATACCCTCTTCAACGCCTTTGACCTTACACTCTATAGTCTTTGCAACCTTTTTTCCATCCTTGATGTCAAAATATACATTAGTAACCTCTGTATTGAACTGGAAGTCAACTCCTGCATCCTCAAGATATTTCTGCATTGGAAGGATAAGTGACTCATACTGGTTGTATTTAGTGAATTTCAGTGCTGAGAAATCTGGGAGACCAGCTATATGATGGATAAATCTCTGGAAATACAGCTTCATCTCCAATGCACTGTGCCAGTTCTCAAATGCAAACATTGTTCTCCAATACAGCCAGAATGTAGAGTTAAACACCTCATCATCAAACACATCTTCAATTGTCTTATCATAGAGGTCTTCATCCTTAGTCATAAAGAGCTTCATAATCTCCATGCAGCCCTTCTGGCTTAGATTAAACCTGCCATCTGTATGTGCATCTTTACCACGCTCAACTGTCGCACGGCAGAGTGAATAGTTAGGGTCTTCCTTATTAAGCCAGTAATATTCATCAAGAACCGATACACCCGGTGTCTCTATAGATGGAATACTTCTGAACAAATCCCACAGACACTCGAAATGGTTCTCCATCTCACGTCCACCACGCATTACATATCCTCTTGTTGAATCATATATACCATCACAAGCACCACCTGCGATATCCATAGCCTCTAAGATATGAATATGTGAGCCGGGCATCTGTCCATCTCTTACAAGAAAGCATGCTGCTGCAAGTGAAGCAAGTCCGCTTCCTACAATGTAAGCATTCTTCTCATCAACACCTTCTGGTTTCTTTGGTCTTGCAAATGCTTCATAATTACCATTAGTATAATAGATTCCCTTACTGTTCTTCTCATGTTTACCACGTTCTGTATTACGGTACTCATTCTTGTCAGCCGCCTCTTTTGTCTCCCTCTTCTCCTTAGAAGCCTTAGAATTACTCTTAGCTGCCAGTACGGCAACTCCTGCACCTGCTGCCAGTGCAGCTACACCAAGTCCTAATTTTTTCTTTGCCATAGTAAAACTCCTTTCCCGACACTTAAGCATGTCTGACTCTCGTCTATTGCTACCTGTGAATTGCAATCATTAATTACTCTCTGCAACTTCTGGTATTATAATATCTTTCCCAGAAATTTAATCCAATTAACAAAAATGATGGAATGATAAAAAACTTATCATTCCACCTGATTTGATAAAATCCTGCCAATCTGCCGCAGCGCAGCCAAACCGTCTCACAGCCGGACCGCCCCTCAGCGGCAGATTACAGTTCTTCAAAATTATGAATTGAATTTGTTATATTTCCATGCAGCGTTACGCTGAGCTGCTCTACAATGCGGTTGTAGTCCTCTTTCATGCCGCCGTCAATCCAGTCAAGCATAAGACCTACGAATCCATATTTGTAGAAATCTGCTATAAACTGCTTGTACTCGTCTGCCAGATTATCCTTAGCGCATTTCTCATCTACAACATCCATAATCAACTGATATGTAAGCTGATAGAGGAAATTCTCTATTCTCTTGCGCTCGACAGACTTGTATACATTCATTATAAATGTCTTGTTATCAAGAACTGCCTCGAATATCTGCGTAAGTCCCTCCTGCCACGTATCATAAGTCTTTTTATCACTGAGGGCTTTCTTTCCATCCTCTATGCACGCCCACTCGACAAGCTCGTATATATCCTGAAAATGGTAATAGAACGCCATCCTGCTTATTCCACAGTCTGACGTTAAATCAGCGATTGTTATCTTGTCAAAGCTTTTCTGTTTTAATATATTTTTAAGCGACTCTTCAAGTGCGTATTTTGTATTGTTAACCATAGGCAATCACCTCTCAAAATGTTAGTGACATTATACCATTATTAAGTTCACGAATTAATTACCAATTTATAAACTTATTGGCTCATTTTATTAAAAATGTGCTAAAATAGCTCATGGCGTAACTGCCATAATATTTTTACTTATATTAAAACTAATGCCGGTTCGTCCGGCAGACTGGAGATATATATGGAAAAAGACCTTACGACAGGAAGAATAACACCACAGCTTGTTCGATTCACCATACCACTGGTACTCGGTAATCTTTTCCAGCTTACTTACAACGCAGTTGACAGTATTATTGTAGGAAGATTTGTCGGAAAAGAGGCTCTGGCAGCAGTTGGAATATGTAACCCGATATCAACATTATTTATACTGTTTCTAAATGGTTTATGTATGGGTGCAAGCATACTTATGGGTAACCAGTTCGGTGCCAAGGATTATGACAAGCTCCACAGACAGATAAGCACCACAATGATATCAGGATTTGTATTTTCACTGATATTGTCTGCTTTCTGTATAATATTTGCGCATCCAATCCTTAATGTAATGCAGGTTGACCCATCAATCATGGCTATGACAATCAATTACCTGCGTATTATATTTGCAGGACTTATATTTACATTTATGTATAACTGCTTTGCAAGCACATTAAGGGCGTTGGGAGACAGCCAGTCACCGCTGTATTTTCTTATAACAAGTGCTGTGATTAACATTATCGGTGACTTATTCTTCGTACTTATTCTTGACTGGGGAAGTGAGGGCTGTGCCATAGCAACTGTGTTAAGCGAGGCTTTGTCATGCCTTTTATGTATCATATACATACAGAAGAAAGTGCCTATATTACAGCTTGGAAAGAAATGGCTTGTATTTGATAAAGGATTACTTGGAAAGACTATATCTTACGGATGGGCTTCTGCAATGCAGCAGGCGACTGTCCAGTTAGGTAAACTTGGAATCCAGGCTATCGTCAATTCAATGGGTGTTGCTGTTGCAGCCGCATTTGCTGTTGTTAACAGAATTGATGACTTTGCATACACTCCTGAACAAAACATCGCCCATGCAATGACTGCGCTCATGGCTCAGAGCAAAGGAGCCGGCAAAAAGGACAGACTTAAAGAAGCTTTTAAATGTGGACTTAGAATTGAATTCATATACGGAATTATTATATTCCTGATATGCTTTATATTCGCCAATCCTCTTATGCGCCTGTTCACAAGTGACCCGGACGTTATCAAACATGGTGTTACATACCTTAGATTAATATCCATAATGTATCTCCTTCCAGCCGCAACGAACGGAATTCAGGGATATTTCAGAGGAATCGGCGACCTTAAAATTACACTTATAAGCAGCTTCGTCAACATGGGGGTCCGTGTAGCCGCCGCTGCAGTACTTGTATTCGCATTCTCATTACAGATAGAAGCCCTGCCATATTCATACCTCGCCGGATGGATTGGCATGCTTGTAGCAGAGCTTCCTCTGTTAATCAGGAGCTATAAGAATCTGGACATATAAAAATTCAACCGCATCCAGCTACAGATGCGGTTGAATTTTTTATTTACTCATTCGCGCCATAGCAACTTTCTCTGGCGTAATTGGCAGTTCATAAAACCTCTTTCCGGCTGCATGACTGAGTGCATCCGTGATGGCTGGAAGTGGTGTATTGATTACTACCTCTCCAATCGATTTTGCACCAAATGGTCCTGCATTTTCATAACTGCTTTCAAATTCCACATTAATGTGTCCTATATCCATTCTTGATGGTATCTTATACTGCAGGAATGAGTTCTCATACAGCTTTCCCTTATCTGAATATGTGATATTTTCGGACATTGTCATTCCAATTCCCTGCAAGATGCCACCCTCAGCCTGTACTCTTGCAAGATTAGGATTCACTGGTGTTCCACAATCTACACACGCATCATATTCAACTATACGGCTTTCTCCTGTGAGAAGATCAACCTCAACCTCCGCGGCACCTACCATAAATGGAGGTGGAGATATAGGAGATGTATGTGTATATGTGACAGAAAGTGCTATATCATTGCCACACATTGATGCTGTTGCAATTGATGCAAGAGTAACAGATTTATCTTTATCTGCTCCTGCCTCACATATTACATTTTTACCATCAAATGTTACATCAGTCTTATCACATCCTATCATCTTAGCACCAAGCGTTTCTATTCTGTTACGAAGATCTAGTGCACATTTCTCAACGGCTTTACCGGTTACATACGTTGTACTCGAAGCATACGAACCCGAATCATATGGCGATATATCTGTATCTGCTCCAAATACGCTTATATCATCTGTACTACATTCGAGAACCTCTGCTGCAATCTGTGCAAGAATAGTATCACAGCCTGTTCCCATATCAGCAGCTCCGATATTCATTGTATACACGCCCTCATCATTAAGCTTTAAAGTTGCACTTCCGACATCCACACCTGATATACCAGAGCCTTGCATTGCCATACCCATTCCAACAAAACGGGCTTTGGTATCAGATATTTTTCTCATAGGATATTTCTCATCCCACTTAATCATCTCTTTAACCCTGGCAAGACATCTGTCAAGGGCACAGCTTGTATTGACCTGACCGTAGTAGGCTGGCATCACATCGCCCTCTTTAACAATATTTTTAAATCTTATCTCAAACGGATCCATATGCAGCATATCTGCAAGCTCATTGACAGCGGATTCCACTGCAAAGAGTCCCTGGGTTGCGCCATATCCTCTGTAAGCTCCAGCTGACATAATATTCGTGTATACAACATCACTCACAAATCTGAATGCTTCTGCCTTACCATAGAGAGGAATTGACTTGTGTCCAGAAAGACCTACTGTTGTTGGTCCATGTTCACCATATGCCCCCGTATTAGAAAGAGTATATAAATCAATTCCCTTTACTATGCCATCCTTGGTAGCTCCAAGCCTTACATGCATCTGCATCTCATGTCTTGGTGATGATGCTGACAACGATTCTTCTCTTGAAAATATAATCTTGGAAGGTTTCTTTGTCATCCATGTAACATATGCTGGATATATCTCAGAAACAGATGTCTGCTTAGCTCCAAATCCACCACCTATTCTTGGCTTTGTAACTCTTATCTTAGATGGAGAGATTCCAAGTGCATGAGAAATAATTCTTCTGCAATGGAATACAATCTGTGTGGAACTTACAACATGAAGTCGTCCATAAGTATCTATCGTACAGAATGTCCTGAAAGTCTCCATCATACTCTGCTGGCACGCCTTTGTGTGATATGTCCTGTCTATAATAACATCACAGTCTTTTAAAACTTTATCAATATCCCCATTACTGCTCTCATCATGCGCACATAGATTTCTTTTATTATCAGCACCTACAGGGCACAACGATTCCCAGTTATCCTCTGGATGAACAAGTATTTTATTATCCTTTGCTTTTGTAAAATCAAGTACAGGTTCAAGTACCTCATACTCTGTCTTAATAAGCTTCATCGCCTTATCAACACATTTTTCATCTACACCAGCAATAATCGCAACAGGATCTCCGATAAATCTAACATGCCTGTCTAATATAAGCCTGTCATATGGACTCGGCTCAGGGTATGTCTGTCCTGCACATGTAAAACGCCTCATATTCTGGTCTATATCTTTATATGTATATATCGCTTCAATTCCCGGAACCTTCATTGCAATATCTGTATTAATATCTTTGATTACTGCATTAGCATAAGGAGAACGTAAAAGCTTGACAATAAGACAATCCTTAGGTGCTATATCATCTGTATACACAGGCTTTCCTAAAAGCAGTTCCATAGCATCCTTTTTTCTTACAGCTTTATTAACTGACTTCATCATCTTGCCTCCTTTGCTTTCTTTTCTTCAAGAAAATTAAGAATTCCTCGAAGCTGTCCCTCATAACCCGAACAGCGGCATAGATTACCTGATAAGAACTCCTTTATATCACTTTCATCCGGATATGGATTTTCTCTAAATAACGCAATCGCATTCATAACAAATCCCGGATTGCAGAATCCACACTGCTCTGCACCCTGATCTGCTATAAACGTCACAAATTCAGATGCCTCATCCTGTAATCCCTCAAGGGTTGTTACACTGCAGCCGTCAGCCCTTGCAGCCAATACTGAACAGGAAAGAACTGGCTTATCATCTAAAAATACTGTACATAAGCCACAGTTAGACGTCTCACATCCACATTTAACACTGTAACAGCCATGTTCTCTTACAAAATTATAAAGAGTCATATCTGCTGCAATATCTGCTTTGACAGATTTTCCATTCAACTTAATATCAACTAACATATATTCTCCATTCTATACATTACACTTTATCTATTACCTGATACTTTCAAGAGCGCGCCCTGCAAGAACTCCTGCAAGATGGCTTCTATATTCTGCGCTTCCCCGCATATTACTTTCAGTTGGAACATTTGCCATTACATATGACTTGAAGGCTTCGATAGATGCCTCATTAATTCCATCAGCAAGGATATTATTTTTATCTTCCACAATAACTGCCCTTCCAGGTCTTGCACCAATACAGACATTGCACCTGTCTGAATCCTTATATTTTACTCCACAACATGTGAGTACTGGAAGGTCAGTCTCTGTAATTCTTACAGCTTCATAGAATATATTTACAGGCCTTTTCTTTATTATAATATTAATAAGAATATCTCTGTCAAAGCTGCGGCTGGCATACTCTGATAATGGCACAAGTCCACCCTTGTATAATTCAGCATATGAGTCCAGTCCGATAAAAAGCGTAAGCACATCTGAAAATCCATATCTTCCATATATGCTTCCACCCACTGTTGCAAGATTCCTGAACTGCACACCTACAATATGCCTTAAAGCCTCCTTAGCACAGCCATCTGTATATTCATTAAAACCCTCATGAACTTCTAACTGTCTTAAAGTAGTCATACAGCCAATCTTAAATTCTTCATCTGATTCTTCAATCTTATCAAGTCCAAGCCCTGACATATCAATAGCTGTATTCATTCTGTTGTCGCCCATACGCATCCACATCATGCCGCCGACAATACGGTTAGCTTTCTTCTGATTAAGCTCATAGGCTTCTTCAAGGCTTTCTACTTTCTTATAATTCTGTATAGTAAGCATAAAAACTCCAATCTATTTATTAGTGATATGAACAACGGACGGTTGTGGCGGGCGCAGACCCGTTACCAGCAGGTGATGACTCTCATGGCAGCTTAGCTTAGTGGGAGTAGATGCCGCCATCTGCAAAGCCTATTAGTGTGCAGAAAATCAAACGCGCTACGCTTGAACGAGATTTTCTGCACACACCTTTAAGCATATGGCGGCATAACTCCCACACAGCACGCTGCAAATCGAGCCCTCGCCTGCTGGCATCGGGCCTGTACCCGCCACAACCTGTCTGTCATCCTTCACTACTAAATTGATAAATAATCTCATTCTCTTTCCTTATATAAATATAACGGCTTGTAAAACCCTTGTCAATCTGATAAAATTCATTTACTAATATAATTTATGAGAATTGTTTTATGAGATATTTAGAACA
>URGC01000102.1 GCA_900547255.1 uncultured Eubacterium sp.
TGGTGTGTTCCTGTCCTGCTTCAATCATAGATAATGGCATCATAATGACCTCTTTTCTGTGGTTAGTTATTGATAAAATGTTTCATTTCCAGCACAGTTAGTATATCCGAACGCTTCTTAGATGTCAATAACTTTTTTTAGTTTTTTCTAATTTTTTTTAGCTTCTTCTAATATTTTTTAGCTTTTTCTAATGAATTTTATTAACAGCTTATTTTATTGTTTTTGAAAAATTTTTTCAGATATAAACGGAATCTTTCCTATTTATATGGTTGTAAATATGTCCAACAACTTGAAAATGAAAATTTATTGTGCTAATATATTTTATATTGCAGATATCTCAAGGAGGCTATAATGAACACAGGTAATAACGAATCTGCTGAAAACTATCTGGAGACTATTCTTGTTCTTAGCAAGACTCTCCCTGTAGTTCGTTCAGTTGATATATGTAATGAATTAGGTTTTAAGAAGAGCAGCGTAAGTGTTGCCATGAAGAATTTAAGGGAAAAGAATTATATACTTGTTTCTGATGCAGGATTTATCACACTTACAGATGCAGGACGTGCTATCGCTGAGATGATTTATGAACGCCATGAGTTCTTATCTGGCTGGCTTATCAAACTCGGTGTCCCAGCAGAGATTGCCACAGAGGACGCATGTAAGATTGAGCATGTAATCAGCAAGGAAAGCTTTGAGGCTATCAAGAAGGCTGTAAGATAAGAAGATGCGGATAGGGTTGTGATTTCATGAAGCTTTGGTTTCGTGGGATTCTGATTGCATGAAGCTTTGATTTCATGATTCACTATTATCAGCATATGGTTTTGGCTTATATCAAGGATTTTCTCATAAAAAATCCAAAAAGCTCCCAAATATGACACCTAAAAATTGAAATTAGATTTATACAAGAAAAAGTTGCTGGAAAATCCAAATTCACGAAGAATTCTGGGTTTCCCAGCAACTTTTATATTATTTAAGCCAAAAACCAATTCTTAATTACAAACCAGATGTCTTTTTGGATTTTTCAAGAAATATTCCTCTCATATAACCAAACTTACTTCTTATAATGTATATAATGTACCCCATGTAGTGGACACGCACATGCAAATTATTCACCCAAAATTGGGACCAAACTATATTTTAGTTCATAGCCTTCTTAATGGCAGCCATAAGCTCATCATATGTCTCGAATGCTTCAAGCTCAGGATTGTCCTGCTTAATCTTATCAGTACTCTTGAATAAGAATCCTGCCTTGCTTGCCTTAATCATGGCAAGATCATTGTAGCTGTCGCCACTTGCTATAGTCTCATATCCGATAGACTGTAAAGCCTTAACAGTTGTGAGCTTAGACTGTTCACAGCGCATCTTGAATCCTGTAATCTCTCCGTTGTCAGCAACCTCTAAAGAATTGCAGAATATAGTTGGCCAGCCAAGCTTCTCCATAAGTGGAGTTGCAAACTGTGAAAATGTATCACTTATAATAATAACCTGTGTAAATGAACGAAGCTCATCTAAGAACTTCTTAGCTCCTGGAAGTGGATCAATCCTGGCGATTGTCTCCTGAATCTCTTTAAGTCCAAGGCCATGCTCTTTAAGAACACCAAGTCTCCATTTCATAAGCTTGTCATAATCAGGCTCATCTCTTGTAGTCTTCTTTAACTCTGGAATTCCACTAGCCTCAGCGAATGCAATCCAAATCTCTGGCACCAATACACCTTCAAGGTCTAAACAAGTAATGTACATATTATTTCTCCTTTTTACAGACACAGGAACGGCTTCCTGCATAATTATGAACTCTCATTGAGTAATTATATATTATTTATAATAGAGATTCAACGAGTTTCTTTATGCTAATTCTTGTATCCAAATATAATTTCAGGAATTCTCATCCCTGATAACAATGATATCATTAATCTTAAGCACAGTGTCCTTCTGTGGCAAAATCGACAAGTCATCACGCAGCAATAAAAATACAGTAACACCGCTGCTCTCCTCCAGCTCCTCAACTGTCTTACCCGCATTTCTGTTATCGACAAGAACTTCTGCTATCTTCTTGATATCCTCATCCTTGAGGGCTGATATATTACTCTTTCTCTGGTACTGCTCAACAAAACCGGCACTTATAATACCTGTAGGTATGGCAACCACGCCCACACCGAGATACGCTATGCATATCGCCATGATTCTTCCAAGAGTTGTTATTGGATATATGTCACCATAACCGACAGTAAGCAGCGTAGACATGCTCCACCACACACCACTGAATGCATTGCAAAATACCTCCGGCTGTGCATCATGTTCAATACTGTACATGCACAGGCTGCTCGCCATCATAAGTATAAGCACGATGAATACAGATGATATAATCTGGTTACGCTTCTCATACAGAACTGTTGTTATGACATTGAATGAATCATACTTCGCATTCAGCCTGAACAGATGGAATATTCTTGCCACTCGTAACATTCTGAATATAACAAATCCTGACAGGAAAAATGCTGGTATAATTGTCAGCAAATCAACAATTCCATCGAATGATATTATGAATTTAAACCTCGCCCGGATTCTGTTGCACTCTGGAAACAGATAGTCCGCCGTCCATATGCGCAGAAGATACTCAACGCAGAATATCGTTACCGTCGCATACTCCATAACATTGAAGAAACCAGACATCCATGCAAACTTGTCGAATGTCTGCATAAATGTAACAACAATATTGCATACAATTGTAATTGTTATAAATATATCAAACGCCCGGCTTATACGATTGCTCTTATCACCAATCTGGATTATGTTGAATATTTTCTGCTTTAACTGTTTATCTTTCATACCTGTTTTTTCTTCTTAACCTGTTTAATCACTAATATAACACTAATCATCATAACAACAGAGATTGGAAGAACTATGAATACATTCTGGATAAATCCAGCCAGAATGTAGCTCACAAATGATACCGCCGCCGCAAGCAGTGCATATGGAAGCTGTGTCGACACATGGTTTACATGATTACACTGTGCTCCCGCTGATGCCATAATTGTTGTATCCGATATAGGTGAGCAGTGGTCTCCACATACTGCGCCAGCCATACATGCTGATATAGAGATAATCATAAGTTCATAATTGCTGCTCTGGAATACCTCTACAACAATCGGAATAAGTATACCGAATGTTCCCCATGATGTTCCTGTCGCAAATGCGATTACACATCCAACCACGAATATAACCGCTGGAAGGAAGCTCATAAAGTTACCTGATACTGAACTCATAACATCAAATACGAATGTCTTTGCACCGAGAAGGTCTGTCATGCTCTTAAGTGTCCATGCAAATGTAAGAATAAGAATTGCAGGAACCATTGATTTGAAGCCTTCCGGAATACATTCCATACATTTGTTGAAATCTAATACATTTCTGACACAATATAATACAACTGTCACAACTAACGCAAAGAAGCTTCCGAGCGCAAGCCCTACAGATGCATCGCTCTGTGAAAATGCTGTTATAAAATCAACACCGCCAAAGAATCCACCTGTATAAATCATTCCGATAACGCAGAATACAATAAGGCTTATAATAGGAATAAGAAGGTCAATAACCTTGCCATTAGACACTCCCTGTTCCTGGACTTTGCTGTTGTCAACCTTGTTGCCAGCGCCATATATATCGCCATTGACCGCACTGATTTCGTACATTTCCATCTGGCCATATTCAACATTTAACAGAATCATTGAAACCATCATAAATATTGTAAGAATCGCATAGAAATTATATGGAATCGCCTTAACGAACAGCGCAAGTCCATCCTCACCCTCAACGAATCCAGCAACCGCCGCTGCCCATGACGATATAGGTGCTATGATACATACTGGTGCCGCTGTCGCATCTATTAAGTATGCCAGCTTTGTTCTTGATATTTTGAATTTATCGGACACCGGGCGCATTACACTTCCCACTGTAAGGCAGTTAAAATAATCATCTATGAATATCAACACGCCGAGAAGCACTGTGATAAGCTGCGCTCCCTGTCTTGATTTGATATGCTCTGATGCCCATACTCCGAATGCTCTTGAACCTCCAGCCCTGTTCATAAGTGCAACCATAGTTCCAAGTATGACAAGGAATATAAGAATTCCGACATTATAGCTGTCTGTAAGCACTCCAACTATACCATCTGAAAATACAGTGTTAACTGTCTTTTCAAAGCTGAATCCCGATGCAAATACTGCACCGACTGCTATTCCTACGAAAAGTGAGCTGTATACCTCTTTTGTTATCAACGCCAGTGCTATCGCTATGAATGATGGAACCAGCGACCAGAATGTAGCATATTCTGAAGGTGATGGAATCGCTGTCACATATCTGGATATAATTCCAAGTGCTATGACAACAAGCGCAACAACACCTATGCTAATGATACTTGTTTTCTTGTTTTTCAAAATGTTTCCTCCCAGAATTAACAATCTTTTATTGTCTATCTTTTTAACTGTAAATCTGCCAACTAACTATCTGTAATTAATGCTCCAGCTTCTATCAGATTCAGCAGCTATTGACGCTTCAAAGAAGCATTTGACCGCCTCATACATATACTGTGTGTCTTTAACTCCCGCTGTCTCATATGGCGAATGCATCGCAAGCTGTGCAAGACCTATATCTACAGTATTAACCGATACATGGCGGTTAGATATATTGCCGAGTGTAGAACCACCAGCTATATCTGAGCGGTTGACATATGTCTGGTATGGCACACCTGCCTTCTCACATACCGTCTTGAATATAGTATCAGAAACTGCGTCTGTTGTATACTTCTGATTAGCATTATGCTTTATCACAATTCCCTTATTCATATAAGGTCTGTTAGTTGGGTCTGCTTTGTCTGTATGGTTTGGATGTACCGCATGTGCGTTATCGGCTGACAGCATATAGGAACTGCTCTCTGCAATTCTTCTTGCCTCCTCGCTCTTACCTGAACAAACCGCTATACGCTCCATAACGTCTCTAAGAAATGTCGAATCGGCTCCCTGCTTGGTTGTGCTTCCAACCTCCTCATTATCAAATACAGCGCATACCGATACACTGTCTGCGCTGATTCTGCCATCTATAAGTGCTCTCATACAGCTATAAGCGCACATCAGGTCATCAAGTCTTGGTGCTGACACATATTCATTGTCAGCTCCCCATACACAGCCCTGCTGTCTGTTATACAGGAATAAATCCATCCCCACCACGCTATCTGCATAAGACTTACCTGTGATTATCTGCTCTAATCTTCCACCAGCCATCTCGCTTCCAATAAGTGGAATCATGTCTTTCTGCGCATTATAGCTGTACCCTGAATTGACCTCTCTGTCCATATGGATAGCAAGGTTAGGTATCATGCACAAATCCCTGTCAATATTAACAAGCTTTGAAACGAATTTTTCTCCAGACCGTGTCTTTTCTTTAACAATAACTCTTCCTGCCACAGAAAGCGGTCTGTCAAACCAGGGTGCCATTATCATGCCACCATATTTCTCGACGTTAAGGCATGTATAATGTCCATCAACTGTCATCTCAGGATTCGTCTTTATCTTAAATGATGGTGAATCACTGTGTGCCGCCGCTATCTGATAATTGGCGTAATCAACATTTTCTGGCATGTTAAATGCTATTATAGATGAACCGCCTCTTGTGACATAATATCTGCCGCCAGCCTCTATCTTCCACTCTTCACATTCATTTAACTGCTTGTATCCCTTTGCAGACAGCATATCTGCAAAATTCGCTGCTGCATGGTATGCTGTAGGACTTACCTCAATAAATTTAATCAAATCTTCTGTCATTTCTGAATCTCCTGATTATTTATCTTATATCTTTTATTTTTCAACTTATATCTTCTGTTGGTATTAGTACCTATTGCTTCAATTAATTTTACTTCTAATTTCGCCTATCAACTTATGCACAGTTGTACCAGGACACATCTCTGATGGTTTCTTTTTACCTTCACGTTCACACTGTTCAAGCTTTTGTTGTGCTATCTGTATTGCTTTTTCTTCATTACCTACATTGCAAATTTTTCCATACATTTTTTCATCTGACTTGGAATACTCTTGCTTTGTTTTACTCTCGTACACTCGTCCAAACTCAGAACAACAAGTCCATGAATCATGAATTGCTGGCATAACACCAAAATAAGCATACATCCATATTTCAAAACACGGATTAGACCATCCTACTCTTATATCATTTTTCTCTGCTTCATCAATAAATTCATCAAATCCAACCACCTGATCTCTATCAAAAACAATCCAAGGCATACGATATTGTGCTTCATAGGCTGTTAGTTCCAAGCATTTATCAATCAAACTTCTTGTCTTTGTTTCTACAACTTTGATGACAAGTTTATTTCTAGCTTCTTCAGGCAATGACTGATGCAGTCCTTTAAAAAAACAACGTTCTGTCCCTTCTGTATCTGTAACGATTAAGTAGTAACCCAATTCCGGCACTTTGAACTTTCTTCTTTGTTCTCTTGTTTTTCTATTCCCTGTTCTATCTCCTTTTGCCATGCTTAATCTCTCCGTTCCACCTCGGTCAGTGCTGAGCCAATGTCCCTCGGACATTGAACACCACTAAAAATATCTATACTCTTTAAAGTCGGAATAGCACCATATTTACCAATCAGATAATTCTTCTCATAGCTTTCGTCCTTACGAATACGCACTCCATCCTCATCCACAAAATCAGCAAGTGAATATAATGTTGAAACGCCTCGATCATCCTTCTCAACAAACCATATTTCATCGCGGCGCAGTAGCTGATTAGACAATTGCCAAGTATCATGCGTTGTAAACACTAACTGTGCATGATTAATATTAATTTGTGGATTCAAAAATGTAAGCAAAAAGTTTCTTACTAAAAGCGGATGCAGACGTGCATTTAGTTCATCAATAAAAAACACACTCCCCTTCTCCAACACTTCCTGCAATTCAGGATAAAGGGCAAACATTTTCAATGTTCCTGCTGACTCAGCTCCTAAAGGTATCTCAGCCATATCGTCAGAATCAATCTTCTTATGGAGTGCATTAATCTTGTATTTTTCTTCCTTTGATTCACCATCATTAGGAACTTTTTCTATTCTGAAATCCCTAATATGTTCGTCAAATGATGAAAAATATTCTACTACCTTTTGCTGAACACTCTTGTCATTAACAAAATTTTTTGGCAATCTGCGTGATAAGAAATAGTTTGTAAAAGGATCTCCAAAATCTGCGAATTCGTTTGTCAAAAACCAATCTCTGACTGCCTTACATTTACTGATTTTTAACTTAGCTCCTAAAGAAGCAATCAATACCTGTTTCTCAAGTGCTATCTTTATATTATCCCTGCTGTTCTTCGGTAAACCTGACAAATCTAACTCACTGTCAGAATTTCCACGATAAAATACTGTACTGTACTTTCTGGCAGTCTTAGCCTTAGAGTTCAGCCATTCCTCTGTTACACCTTCTTTATCAACGCAGAATCCATAATTATATGTCTTCTCGTTCTTATCATCTGGAATAGTAAAATATACCTCAAAACTTGATTCTGCATCTGATGATGTAGAATCAAATAAAAATGGAGTAGGTCTGTACTCTTTGAATTTTTCTTCCTCATCTCCGTACTTAAATGAATCCACAACATATTCAGCCATGTATTCAAATGCACTATATATATTTGATTTGCCACTTGCATTAGCTCCATAAATGGCAGCAATAGGCAATATCTTTTCACTTCCAATAGTTACAACTCTTTCAGAAAACTCTGTCATTTTTGTGGCAGACAAATCCAGAGTAGCCTCTTCCCTAAATGATTTAAAATTTTTAAAGTTAAATTGAATCAACATGATTGCCACCTCATCTTATTTTATATTAAATATTATATACAATTTGCACAAAATATCAACATTGTACTGTGATTTTTTCTCACGCACTTGTAGATTATATATTAATTCAACATTCAACATTCAAAATCATAAAATTATGAACTATAACATCATAGCGTTTATAGATATGTAATCTTTGCTCTCTGGATATAATGCATCCTTCTCTGTCACCCTCTCTACCTTCCCGGTATTTGCTTCTATCAAAAGTTTGCTTTTGCTTGTTTGGAGCATCTCATAAACCCCCAGAATCAATCGAAAATCTGATTGACTACGCATTATAGGCTACACCATTTCAATATTGGTAAATGCTCTAGGCAGGTGTTATATATAAGCTTCTTCTCTTTACTTAATACAACTTTCTACCCAAACAAAAAAACATCATCGAATTGTGCTTCCGGAAATGTTTTCTTCATCATCTTCCACATTGCTTTTGCATGAATCCTGTCATGCCAGACAAAACGGCGCAACACTTTTCTCACAGAC
>URGC01000103.1 GCA_900547255.1 uncultured Eubacterium sp.
AAAAATGGCTACTTACTCATGTTTTTGGTGGGTCAAGAGGTCAAAAAACCTCTTGTAAGCAAGCTTGCATCGGCTTTCTGACCTTTTGACCCTGGTATCATAATATCTTAAAACCATGAAACAATCAATTGATTATTCCCTCTGTTGTCGTTAAAATAGGTTTATATAATGTGGAAGCAGTTTGGAACTGCACTGGATTTATCACGGAGGATAATATGGGAAACAACCTTAAAGTATATATATACAGATACGGAAGTATCTGCGAGCCAGATGTTATAGATGCATTTAAAAGAATGGGCTTAGAGGTCTATGAAGAAACTGCCGAGATATATAACAAGAATCTCTATCCAGCTCAATGTGTCAAACTCACATCTGACAAGATTATTGATGGCGGATTCGCATTCGTATTTACCATCAACTTCTTTCCTTGGCTTTCTGATGTCTGCAAAATCGCTAATATTGTATACATCAGCCTTATAGTTGACAGCCCTGTAATGGAATTATATTCTAATTCACTTTCTAATAACTGCAACAGAATCTTTCTCTTTGATAAAGAACTATATAGAGAATTCAAGGATTATAATCCAGGACACGTATTCGCAGTTCCACTTGCTACTAATATCATCCGCAATGATTCTGTCATAAACTCTGCTGATGATATTCTAAAAGCAAAATACAGCTCTGATATATCATTCATAGGTTCTACATATCAGGAAAAATGTCCCTTCAATGATGCAAAACTTCCTGAATATGAAAAGGGCTATATTGATGGAATTATAGAAGCCCAGCTTAAAGTATATGGCTATAATTTTATTCAGGATTTAGTATCAGATGAACTTGCACAGACAGTTCTTAACAATATACCAGATGCATACCACTTCCCTGATGGATACAGAAAAAATGACAGAGCAACCGCTGCCCAGCTATATATCAGTGTCAAAGCTGCTGAACAGGAACGTTTACGTGCTCTTAAAATATTGTCCGATTCTTTCAATGTTGATATATATACCCGAAGCGATACTTCTTCTATGCCACATATACACAACCGTGGCTTTGCACGCTCACTTGATGAGATGCCGCTTATATTTAACCAGAGCAAAATCAACTTAAATATAACTGCCAAATCAATACGTTCAGGTTTATCTCTGCGTATTTTTGATGTATGCGGATGCGGCGGTTTCCTCATCACCAATTACCAGACGGAGCTGTCTGAATATTTTGAGATTGGCAAAGACCTTGTTGCATACGAAAGTATGGAACACCTTAAAGAATTATGCAGCTATTATCTGTCCCATGATGATGAGAGACTTGAAATTGCATCACATGGCTGTGAAACAGTACGAAATCATTACACTTATGACATACTGCTTTTAAAGATGATAGATATGTCATTCCCTGCAAAGTGAGGTTTAAATTATGAAAGTTCTTATATATGAATGGAAAAATTTCGGTGTAGAAGATATATGTGATGCTCTGTCATCCATTTCACATACCTACAAAGTCATAACTGATGACGCTGTACACGACAGAGTCAATCCAGAATTCGATTCACGTTTTGAAGCAGCCATAAGTGAAGGCTTTGACTGTGTATTTACTTTTAATTTCAGTCCTGTCATATCTAATAATTGCAAACGCTTTAATATTCCATATATAGCATTTATCTATGATAGTCCGCTGATTACACTTTACTCATACACAATAATCAATCCTTGTAATTATGTTTTTATATTTGACAAAAAGCAATATCTGGAATTAAAAAATGCTGGTATCAACACCGTGTATTATGCTCCACTTGCAGCTAATGTGAATAGACTTTCCAGACAGATAAATGATAATTCAACCGGCAAGGCAGATACATACAAAGGTGATATATCATTTGTAGGTTCTATGTATAATGAAAAGCATAACCTTTTTGACAGATTAAAAGATCTTCCACCATATGTATCAGGCTATCTTGATGCAATTATGCAGGCACAGCTTAAAGTATATGGCTACTACTTCATCGATAAGCTGTTACTACCTGATATCGTAAAAGAACTGCAAAAAAGTGTTCCTGTATCCCCTAACAAAGATGGTGTTGAAACTGTTGAATATGTCTACGCTAATTATTTTCTTGCAAGAAAAATGGCATCAATTGAAAGAACTGATATATTAAGCAGACTGTCGGAATTATTTAACATCAATCTATATACGCCTAATCCTACGCCAGAGCTCCCATTAGTCAATAATAAAGGAGCAATAGACTATTATGATGATATGCCATACGTTTTCAACAACAGTAAAATCAATCTTAATATAACACTTCGTTCTATACAAAGCGGTATTCCTCTACGATGTATAGATATAATGGCTTCTGGGGGATTTTTATTAAGCAACTACCAGGAAGATTTTTATGATTCTTTTATACCAGGAGAAGATTGTATTCTATATGAATCTATAGACGATTGTATAGACAAATGCAGATATTATCTTGCACACGAATCTGAGCGGACACAGATTGCCTTGAATGGTCTGGGACGTATACGTGATAACCATACTTATGAGATACGTCTGTCACAGATTTTTAATATAGTATTTAATTAATTACGGAGGATTATATGCTTTATTTTCCAGATGAGTATTTTAATGATGAGATAAGGTGTGATTTTCATATCGAAGCGAAGATGAAACATGCATGGGCTGCACAGCTTGAAGTTCTTGAAGAAATCCGCCGTATATGTAACGAATGTAATATACGTTTCTTTGCAGACTGGGGTACACTTCTCGGAGCTGTAAGGCACAAAGGATTCATTCCATGGGATGACGATCTTGATATAGGAATGTTACGAGATGATTATAACCATTTTCTTGAACTTGCTCCATCAAAGCTGTCATCATTCTATGAACTGAAAAGCCTGTACAATGATCCGCTTCACGACAATGTTAAATGCCGTGTTATCAATGGACGTTATATGAATTTTGACAGAGAACATCTTAAAAATTTTCATGACTGTCCATATGTTGTCGGTATTGATATATTTCCTATTGATTATATTCCTTCTGATAAGAATGTAATGAATGAGCAGTTGCAGGAGATTGAACTGGTTCTATCTGCTGCGGGCAGCCTTCCCGAAGACAAAGCTGTCACACCTGAGCAGATGAATTTAGTTGAAAACATCCAGAAAACATTCAATGTGACATTCAATCCTGACAACAGGTTATTTCATGAATTAAAAAAACTTGTTGATATTCTCAGTTCAAAATACACTGCCAACGAATCCTGCGAGGTATGCTCCATGATTGATTTAGCTGGTGGGTGGGATTACCATGTTCCAATTGATTGCTATAAAGACATTACTGATATGCCTTTTGAGAATACAACAATTCCTGTTCCTATAGGTTATGATATTATTTTAAAAATAAAATATGGCGAAGGATATATGACACCATTGAATACCGGCAGCTCTCACGACTATCCATTCTATGCCAAACAGGAACAAGCGTTAAAATCTGTTATCGAATCTGAATTTAACACTTCAATCACAGATGATGAGCTTGATGCTCTTATTGATGCCAAAATTAAAGGAGCGTGATTTTATAATCCGCTCCAGTACTCTCCTATATCATGAATTGTTTTTAACACTGTTTCCTGCATACTCATAGGAAAACTGTTCATTGTTGGATATGTCTCAAAACTTAATGTTCCACTAAATCCAATATCCTTTAATGCATTAATTAATTCATTCCAGTCCTGACCACTTGCCGCGTCATCTCCAAAAGAATATGGCAGCTGGTGCAGGTCACCTTTTGCATCATTCTCATGAAGATGCAATGCTTTAAGCCTGCTGCCCATTATACGAATAAATTCCACAGGGTCACGCTTTACAAGCTGTAGATGTCCCGCATCAAGGCAGAATCCGAACAACTCCTGTCCCGCATATTCATTAAGCGTATCTATATATCTGACTGCTTCCTCTGGATCAGCGCAAACACCTTCTACTAGACGTTCTCCAAGTCCTTCATACAGATTCTCAAAACATATACCCACATTACACTGTTTAAGTATTGGCACAAGCATTTTGAAATATTCGACATTAGTATTAAATTCGACCGTTTTGTTATACTTATACTGCATCTTAAATGGATGTACAACAACCCATGGTACACCAAGAACTTCCGCTATGACAAGACTTTTAGGAATTACCTCGCCCTGCATATAATCATTCTGTTTTCCCCTGCCTTCAACTCTCACAGGATATGGCGCATGCATCTGCGATGCCTTTATTCCATACTTATCCATTGCCATTCTGTACTGCATAAAATACTGCAAAAGATTGTTAATATCTTCACTAAAGAATCCATTTAATTTACCTGCATACAAATCTGTATTCTTAAGAAACGAATCTATATTAATATCAACGCAGTCAAATCCAGCCTCATGAATCATACAGAACGCTTCATCAATATCTTTTTCTGGAAGTAATCCTTTTGTCTGAACTCCTACTTTATACATCTTTCACCTCCATGTCTATATATAATACTGGTCAATGAAACAGTCATACTCTATGCCCATATTTTTAAGCTGTTTTCCGATTGGTTCATAATTCATATTACATATCCAGACATTTCTTTCCTCTGGTGGAATATCAAGAATAGCATCAGGTGATTTTATCTCTATACCCAGACGCTCCTCACCCCACACCTCTTTATTGTTATCCACTATAAACTTCGGTGGGTACTTATCGCCAAAGCTTATCATATAATCCCTGAACATATTGCCAGCCCCAAAAAGTATCAGCTGCCTGCCATCCTGGTTCAGTTTATCCGCAAATCCAAATTCCTTTTCCCACTCAGCAGCCATTCCTTCAAGAAGCCTTATCATGCTGTGATGCAGGACAGCAGGTGTTCTCTTCCATGTTCCCACATTATTAAACACTATAAAGCCACTAAAATCATACTTAATAAGCATTCCTATAACTCTATATATATCTGTAGCCCTCGTACCTCTGTCAACCGTGAATGTAAATGGCATCTGCGCCATATCTTCAGCTCCGTCATTATCATTGACATGCACAAGAACAAGGCAAGACATGCAATCCTCTATAAATGCTTTCAGATTACTTCCTAACAGATTAGCCACTCCGATATCTGCACATATTCCAACATTATCATAATTATATCTGCTCCTGATATCAGAAACTATTGCACACAGCTTTCGTCCCTCCGAAAATGGACCATATATATATACTTCATTCTTCTCAACATTGCTGTTCTCTATCAGAAGTGTCATACCATATATCTTTATTTTATCCATGCTGTTATCCAGTAACTTCATAAGTTGTCCGCCATCTTTTATGCCCTTTGTCTCCAAAACAACATAGATACACCCAGCCTTACTCAGTCTTTCAAAAACATCATCTGTTATATCACCATCTTTTACTGGATTCCACACTGCCCCCTTTATATGTATATCTTTGTCATCATTAAAAATATCATCAGCCTCAGCAATACGGATTTCTAATGACTCGTTAAATATACTTTCATTCACAGCCTGTTTGTCCATAACATTAAGATACTGTATTCCAGCTTTAAACATGTCCGCCTCCTCTATAGATATCTTTCAGGTACATTAGTAATTATATCTGTCACACCATATGCTCTGTATCTTGTAAGGTCATCATCCTTGAGTACTCTTCCATCTTCAAAAAATGGCTCTTCAAAATTCCATGCTCTTACCGGTTTTCCTTTGAAGTCATCCGGTATCTCTGCTCCCATAGATATTATAGCAGGATGAATTGCATCAGCATTTGTCTGTCTTCCATACATGATACAGTCATCAATATATGATGCAAGCATTCCAGTCTTAACATTCTTATCTATCTTTTTCATCAACGCAACCGATTCTGGTAGAAATGATGAATACACAATATAATCCTGTAATCCATACCTTGATACAATATCATATGTATCTCTCTCTATACCTTCATATCTTATCTTACTTGTCTTTAATTCTATATTGATAAGTAGTCCGTTTTTTTCACAATATGGTTTAAGAAGAGCAAGCACCTCATCCAATGTAGGTATGTGCGTATATGTACTCTCACCTTGTGAATCCCTGCCTGCATATATTTTAAGATTTTTTATCTCTTCTAAAGTATATTCACATACGTTCTTGTCACCATCTGTAACACGTCCTACATTTTCATCGTGAAATACAACAACCTGCTTATCACTGGTATACTGAACATCCAGCTCTATTCCAGTTATACCTTTAAGTCTGGCTGCTGCCTCAAAACTTTCAAGGGTATTCTCTGGATATCTCATGCTGCACCCTCTATGTGCCCATATTCCAGGCTTAGAGAGCTGCTCGTTCTTGCTCTCAATGTATCCCTGACAGAGCTTCCACCAAGGTGTGTTCCATTTTACAAACTGCTCCATTATATCAGCCATTGTGATACTTTCATCATTATGAACACATATATCAGCTATTCCCTTAACTTCATCATCTTCTGATATAGCCCCGGATGCTTTCATGACATCCACAAGGAATATTGCCATCTCATACTGCAGACCTGAGCCTTCATATGGAACTTCATAATTCTCAATAACAGATGCATCCTCATATCTTACCTGAAATTTCTTGGTCATCCACCAAGGAGATGGAACTAATATATATCCCTTCGTTCCTGTTATAAGGAGCTGTCCTTCGCTCTTTGCACCCATTCCAGTCTTTACTGTTGCAAATGCCTCTTTAAATCTGAATTCTGCTTTGGTATATATATCAACCCCACCAAGCTCTCTTACACATTTAAAATCGACTTCCTCATAATCACATCCTAACAGACGGAAGATAGGAAGCATGCAATAGCTTCCAAATTCAAGCATACTGCCATTATATACAGGATTTCTGAACTCTCTTGTATTATTAAATGTAAGTCTTGTAAATGCAGCCTCAACATCCACAACTCTTCCTATCTTGCCACTCTTAACATGCTCTATCACAGCATTAAATCCCGGACAAAACGCAGTCTTTACAGCCTCTTTTAACACAACATTATTCTGTTTTGCAAGCTCATACAGGAATGCAGCCTCACTCCTCTTTAAAGCAAGAGGTTTCTCACACAGTACATGCTTATCCTTATTTAACATATAACTACAGTACTGGGCATGTGTCTCATGTGGAGATGCTACATATACAATATCAACACATTCAGCTAACTCTTCAAGCTTATCTGTATATTTTGCTATCTTATTTTTCTCTGCGAATCTTCTTGCACTATCAATTTGGGGATTGTATACACAAACGCACTCAACTTCAAGTCCGGAAAGTCCCGTCTTTACCATTCTATCCGCAATTCTTCCGGTTCCAATTATTCCTAATCTATACATAACAATACCTCTGCACCAAACTACTTCTTTCTTGATTCCATGAATCTTTCAATAAATGATGCCATGGCTATCGACTCTCCAGCAGTAAGCTTATAATCCTTGCCACCTATACCATTTATCTTAGATATAAATTCTCCTATTTCGTATCTTAATCCATCCCCCTGAAATGTCGGCTCATAATGTTCAACTTTGCCAGAATCCTCATATCTGACATCAAACTGTCTCATAAGCCACCATGGAGATGGTGCTATTATGTAGCCTTTGGTTCCCGATACAACAAGCTGGCCCTCTGTCTTTACCCCTACGCCTGTTCGCATCGTTGCAAATGCATTGTGATATTTAATATTAACCTTGGTATATATATCTACACCATTATCATCTGTCAACGTATCAATATGCATATCATTGTAATCTGTTCCTAAAAGTTTAATAACCGGAAGCAGTGTACTTGAACCAAATTCAAGAAATGCACCGCCATACACAGAATCTGTGCGCTCTCTTGAATCAATTGCTGCAAGTCTTGTAAAGTTAGCCTCAACATCTATGATATCGCCAATCTTTCCATTTTTAGCAACATTGATAAGCTGCTGGAAACCTGGACAATATGCGGCTTTGATTGCTTCCATCAACACAACCGATTTATCCGATGCCAGCTTATAAAGCTCCTTGCTTTCTTCCATTGTAAATGCAAGAGGTTTTTCACTCAGTACATGTTTACCTGCTGATAATGCCTTTTTAGCATACTCATAATGTGTCTCATTAGGGGAAGCTATATACACAGCATCTACGCCCTCAAGAAACTGCTCATATGAATCACTGTATGCTTTGATTTCATATTTAGATGCAAATGAATCAATATTATCATTTACTGGATCATATACACTCTCTACACTTAATCCACTTACATACTTTGTTTCTGATATA
>URGC01000104.1 GCA_900547255.1 uncultured Eubacterium sp.
AAAATCCTGCGGGACTTATACTCCCATACGGGTTCGATTCCCGTTGCCGGCATTTACATATCTAGGGTTTAACCTATATATGCTTATTGAGTACGTGTAGCTCAGCTGGATAGAGCGTCTGGCTACGGACCAGAAGGCCGTGGGTTCGAATCCTATCACGTACATGATTAAAGATGTTGTACTTAGTACAGCATCTTTTTTTTGTTGTGTAAACACTTAGCGAGAGCAAAGCTTGAGCTTAGTGTTTACCACATCGTGCGAAGCAGGATGTTCCGCAGATATGCAAGAAAGCAAAGCTTGAGCTTAGTGTTTACCACATCGTGCGAAGCAGGATGTTCTACAGATATGCAAGAAAGCAAAGTTTGAGCTTAATGGTTGTCACATCTGTACTTCGCTAAAACACAGATTTGGCTTAAAACAGACAATGTATTGTAAAAAATCCACATTTCAGCTATATATTGGATTTTTTAAGAGAAATTCTTCAAGAAAAGAAAATTATGGTAAAAAATAGTATGGCTTTATATCATTTTTGGATTTTTTAGATATAAAATTAAAATTTAAGCCAATGTAATATGTCAGAAAACTTTGAAATACCAATATATGATTTGAATAATTTTTGAATATTATCTTTTAAATCTTCCATAATAATTATGAAATCTTTAAATAAGGAGGACATAATTATGTCTAAGAATAGCTCTAAGAACTCATCAAATAGGTTTGATTCATCAGATTGTTTTGATGCATCTAATGCATACGCTGCAGATTCAAGTAATTCAAGTAATGCATCTAACGCAAGTAATGCATCTAACGCAAGCAATGCATCTAACTCAATGAATTCATCTAAGAATGCCAGCAGAAATACTTCTAAGAACGCATCAAAGAATTCATCGAAGAATGCTGCCAAATCAGCAGCTAACCCAGACAATTCAACAGATTCATATAATGAGTATTAATGAACAAAAGCTTTAATAAGCTTTTCACGAAATTAAGCATTTTGAAGAAAATAAGATTTTCTGAAGAATTTGCAAAGGCTCTGTACAATATGCAGAGCCTTTTACATATTTTATAGCACTTACATATGCACTAATGTTTTCATGTGTACTAGTACAACTGTTTTAAATTAACTACACCATATCACTTGCCTATTTTCCCGATAGCACATGTCAAAAATCCTCAGCGTAGCCCGCTACGCCTACGTTTTTTGACACGCACTCTCGAAAAAATATTCTGCGTGAATGGTCTAGTTATTTAGAAACAGTTGTACTAGCCTTTAAATAATCCCTGATATCTACATCACCCTAGTATTTCAATATGTATAAATAATGTGGATTGACACTGCATAATATAAGCTTTAATATATATTTAGATTGTTAAATAGTAAACGGAGGAGATAATGGTTACATACGAATTGATTGCACCATGTCATTTTGGACTGGAGTCAGTGTTAAAGAAAGAGATATATGATCTGGGATATGACATAGTGTCTGTTGAGGATGGAAAGGTCACCTTTGAAGGAGATTCAGAGGCGATAGTTCGTGCTAATATTAACCTTAGAACAGCAGAGAGAGTTCTGATTAAAGTTGGACAGTTTAAGGCAGTTACATTTACAGAATTATTTGACCAGACTAAAGACCTTCCATGGGAAGAGCTTATACCTGTGAATGGCAAGTTCTGGGTCACTAAAGCGAGTTCTATTAACAGTAAATTGTTCAGCTCATCAGATATACAGTCAATTATAAAAAAAGCCATTGTAGAGCGTTTAAAGGGCAAATACAACGTATCATGGTTTCAGGAGGATGGAGCACCATATCCGTTGAGAGTGAATATCCATAAAGATGTTGTAACTATAGGATTAGATACATCAGGAGATTCATTACATAAGAGAGGATACAGGCCAGTAGCAGGTAAAGCACCAATATCAGAGTGCCTTGCTGCTGCGTTAATAAAGCTTACACCTTGGAATAAAGACAGAATACTTATAGACCCATTCTGCGGAAGCGGAACATTTCCAATAGAAGCGGCTATGATTGCAGCTAATATTGCGCCGGGGCTTAACCGTTCATTTACGGCTGAGAAGTGGGAGAATATAATTAAGAAGCAGGAATGGTACGATGCCGTGACAGAAGCCAATGACAGCATTATAAGAGGCATAGAGACAGATATTCAGGGATATGACCTTGATGGAAGCGTTATAGAGGTTGCCAGAGCCAATGCTGTTAATGCAGGTGTTGATGGAATGATACATTTTCAGCAGCGTGGAGTGGATAAATTAAGCCATGCCAAGAAATATGGCTTCATAATAACAAATCCTCCATATGGAGAACGTCTGGAAGACAAGGAGACACTTCCAGCGATATACAAGACATTTGGTGAGCAGTTTGCCAAGCTGGATAGCTGGTCAGCTTACATGATAACTTCATACGAAGATGCCGTTAAATATTTTGGACGTAAAGCGGACAAAAACAGAAAGATATATAACGGAATGTTAAAGACATATTTTTATTCATTTTTAGGCCCTAAACCACCTAAAAGAAAGGAATAATCTTGAATGCCAAGAAATTATATATAGGTTTAATTTTAGTTCTGTCGGTGGTTGTAATCTATCTGATGGCACTGCTGGCGCAGGATAGAGGTATTTCAGAAGGAAGCGTATCATCTGATAAACTGATGCGCCCTGAAGAATGGAATTTTATGATAACGGCAGATATCAATAATAATATTCCATCACTGATGGTAGATGGCAAGCAGGTTAAAGTATCTGATCCGGGTATGTATATAGATGATGACCTCAATATAATGCTTCCGGCAACTATACTTGGTAACACATTCAAATGCGCTGTGAATAACATTTCAGAGGGCTATATCGAGTTGCAGAAGGGCGACACGATAGTCAAAGTATATGCTGTTGAGAACTATATAGATGTGTCAGGCAGGATAAGCGTTGTAGAAAAGCCGCTTACTGAGAGATATGGAGATATATACATCAATTCCAAGGTTATAGAGATTGGTCTGTCATATGAGAGCAAATGGCAGTCAAATGATAATACATTAAGCCTTATCAATAACAACCAGGGTGAGGGAATACTCCCTGCAAGATACAGCTATCGTGAGGTTGGCAGACTTCCTGAGATTGAGAATCAGGGAATATATGGAACATGCTGGGCATTTGCATCATTAGGGGCTGTTGAGAGCTCTATACTGCCATATGAGAGTTATAATTTCTCAGAGGAGAATATGACCCTTAATGGCGGATATAAAGGCAATCAGATGGATGGCGGAGACTATACAAGAGCCATAGCATATCTGACATCATGGGCAGGTCCTGTCCTTGAATCAGATGATGAGTACGGCGATGGAATTGTTAACACCGAGGCAAAAGCAGTAAAGCACGTTCAGGAAGTACAGCTCATTGAGAGTAAGAACCTTGAGGCAATCAAGAGAGCGGTATTCCTTAATGGCGGTGTGGAGACATGTATGTACACGTCAATGAACAGAGCGGGCGAGCGTTCAATGTTCTACAATGAGAAGACACATTCATATTGTTATATTGGAACGAAAGCACCTAACCATGATGTCGTGATAGTTGGATGGGATGACAATTACCCTAAGGAGAATTTCAATTCCAAGCTTGAAGCTGATGGTGCATTTATATGTATGAATAGCTGGGGCAAAGAATTTGGTGATGACGGGCTTTTTTATGTGTCATATTATGATTCTAACATTGGAATGCATACAGCCGTTTACACGCGTATAGACGATACAGACAACTATGATAATATCTACCAGTCAGACATATGTGGATGGATTGGACAGCTCGGATATGACGAAGAAAATGCTTATTTTGCGAATGTATACACAGCAAGGTCTAATGAGATATTAAAAGCTGTTGGGTTCTATGCAACAGGCAAGGATACAAGCTACGAGATATATTTTGTAGATGGATTTAATAATGAGGAATCATTTGCGAAGAAGACATATGTGAAGTCGGGCAAGATAACTAATGCGGGGTATTACACAATAGACATGGATAATCCTATAAATCTTGTTGAAGACCACAAATATGCGATTGTGATACGAATTAAAACACCTGGTTCTACGAAGCCGATAGCGATAGAATACAGGGCTAATTATGCTACCAGAAATGTAGATATATCCGATGGTGAGGGCTACATAAGTTATACAGGACGAAGCTGGGAACATGTTGAGGAATCAAAGGAATGTAATATTTGCCTCAAAATGTACACAGACAATCATATAGTTGAGGAGAAATAGATATAATGACAAAGATAATACTTGCATCCAATAACCAGAATAAGGTTGCAGAGGTTAAAGAGATATTAAAAGACAAGAATGTAGAGATAGTTTCACTTAAAGAAGCAGGAATTGATGTTGATGTTGAGGAGAATGGAACAACATTTGAAGAAAATGCGCTTATAAAGGCAAGGGCAGTGTGCAAGATGACAGGCAGCGTAACTATGGCTGACGACTCAGGACTTGAAGTGGATTATCTGGATAAGCAGCCGGGCGTATATTCAGCCAGATTTATGGGACATGATACTTCATACGATATCAAGAATAAAGCGATTATAGACAAATTAGAGGGCGTAGAAGGGGATGCCAGAAGTGCGAGATTCGTGGCAGCTATAGCAGTTGTATTCCCAGATGGTAAAGAGATAGTGACAAGAGGCACAATGGAAGGTCTTATAGCCAGAGAACCAGCAGGAGATAATGGATTCGGATATGACCCAATTGTATATCTGCCTGAGTATGGCATGACTTCAGCGCAGTTGTCACCGGAGGAGAAGAATAAGATAAGCCACAGGGGTAAGGCTTTGAAGAAGATGGCAGAAGAATTAAAAGGTATTTTATAAATGTATTAACGATATTAAAAATGCTTACTGGAGGGTTGATATGCAAAGGATAATGATAGTCAGTGATACACATAGAAAGTTGAGAACACTGACACAGGCACTGATGGATGAGGGGAAGATTGATAAATTAATTCATCTTGGTGATTATGAGGGTGATGATGAGGCTATCGCTAATATGTGTGGGTGTGAGCTGCTGATAGTTCCAGGCAATAACGATTTCTTTTCGCCATATCCAAAGGAGATTGAGACAGAGATTGCAGGCAAGAAGATTCTTCTGACTCATGGACACTATTATTATGTATCTCTTGACCTCAAAATGATTGAGGAGGAAGCAAGAGCAAGAGGATTCGATATAGTTATGTTCGGACATACACACAGACCAGTTATTCTTCCTTTAAAGGATGTCTGTCTTATTAATCCTGGCAGCATATCATATCCAAGACAGCAGGATAAGAAGTGTACATATATCATGTTAGAGATAGATGATAACAATGAATTTCGCTTTGAATTAAAGGCTTTGGACATTTTTTAAAAAAATTGAAAAAAATTCAAAAAAAAGTGTTGACAATAATAGGGTCATATAATATAATCAATCTTGCGTTGCGGTACTGCAGTGCAAAACCAATAGAACATCGGGGTGTGGCTCAGCTTGGCTAGAGCGCTTGATTTGGGATCAAGAGGTCGCAGGTTCGAATCCTGTCACCCCGATTTATATGCGGGTGTAGTTCAATGGTAGAACACTAGCCTTCCAAGCTAGATACGTGGGTTCGATTCCCATCACCCGCTTTGTGTGTTCGTAGCTCAGCTGGATAGAGCAACGGCCTTCTAAGCCGTGGGTCGAGGGTTCGAATCCCCCCGGGCACACTTTTTTTTATGTGTATTTAACATATTGCGATAGGCTGTATGAAAAGCACGTTTTAGATAATATGGTGGGTATAGCGCAGTTGGTTAGCGCGTCAGATTGTGGCTCTGAAGGCCCAGGGTTCGAATCCCTGTACCCACCCTGTCTATTATTGGGCTATCGCCAAGCGGTAAGGCACAGGGTTTTGATCCCTGCATCACGCTGGTTCGAATCCAGCTAGCCCAGCTGGGTTTAAGATAACCTTGTAAGAGAGATAAGGGCTCATAGCTCAGTTGGTAGAGCACTAGACTTTTAATCTAGGTGTCCCGGGTTCGAACCCCGGTGGGCTCATTAATTTAATAATAAGGGAATGAAGTGCTCCCTTGGGTTAATCCCAGAACCGCATTAAGATGCTGATGACTTCTGCGAATTATGAACGCAGAAATTATCAGTTTTTTTCTGCGATTTTTAGGAGGTAAATGAATATGTTGACAAGTATAGCGGTTATTCTTTTGTGTGGTCTTATGGTTGGCTGGATGTTTAATAAGATTAAACTGCCAAGCCTGCTCGGAATGATTATTGTGGGAATTATATCAGGACCTCACGGGCTTAATATTATTGATGACTCTATACTTATGATATCGGGAGATTTAAGACAGATTGCGCTTGTTATAATTCTTACAAGGGCAGGACTGTCTCTTGATATATCTGATTTAAAGAAAGTCGGCAGACCGGCTGTTTTAATGTGCTTTGTGCCTGCATGTATTGAGATTCTAGGCACTATTTTACTTGCACCTATACTTTTAGGGGTATCGGTGCTTGATGCGGCTATAATCGGAAGTACGATTGCTGCTGTGTCTCCTGCGGTAATTGTTCCAAGAATGATAAAGCTTATGGAGGAGGGCTATGGAACAGATAAGAGTATTCCACAGCTTATTCTTGCAGGAGCATCTGTTGATGATGTCTTTGTTATAGTTGTATTTACTGCATTTACAACACTTGCGTCTACAGGAAAGGTATCGGCAGCCAGCTTCTTACAGATTCCTATATCAATTATCCTTGGTATTGTTCTTGGCTGTGCGGTTGGTGCACTGCTTGTCATGTTCTTTAAGAGAAGACATATAAGGGATTCAATCAAGATTCTTATAATCTTAAGTATCTCATTCCTGATTCTTGAATTGCAGAATCAGCTTGAAGGATATGTTCCAGTATCTGGACTTCTTGCGATAATGAGTATGGGAATTGTGATTAACCAGAAATATTCAGTGCTGGCTAAGAGATTATCGGTCAAATATAACAAATTATGGCTTGCAGCCGAGGTTTTTCTGTTCGTATTAGTTGGTGTGGCTGTTGACATCAAATATGCCATCTCAGCGGGAATTATGGTCGTTGTGCTTATAATATGTGCACTAGTATTCAGAATGTTTGGAGTGATGATAGCACTGTTAAAGACGGATTTATCGGTGAAGGAGAGAATTTTCTGCATGGTGGCATATACTCCCAAGGCAACTGTCCAGGCAGCCATAGGCTCGATTCCGTTGTCCATGGGGCTTGAATGTGGAAGCATAACGCTTACAGTAGCGGTTGTGTCGATACTTATAACGGCACCATTTGGGGCGATATGTGTGGATAATCTGTATAGGAAATTACTGAGGAAGAGTGGGAAAAGTGTGCTGAAAGCTCATTGAAAATAGGAAAAGTATAGTGTAGAATAATAGCAGAGGGCAAAATAAAAGCCCCTATCAGGGGCTAAAAAATTCTGCACCATGCAGAGCCATAAATGGCGGCTTCGGATTAGGTGTCAAACTAAGAATGTATATAAGGAGGGGTACATACCATGAAAGAAAGATATGAGTTATTCATAAACAGCATTGAAGAAGGAAAGTATTCTGGACGTGAGATATTAATGTCTGGTGTGATTTTATTTTTGGCAGGTATATTACTTGGGATAATAATTTCTCCTAGAAAGAATCAGACAATAGGAAGTAATAATGGATGCTATAATACATATACTCCTGATTTAGAGGATGAAATGGAAGAATAATCATTTCGGACAAGCTAGACAAGGACAATAGAGTATTTCTGCATGTAAATGATACTATGAAAATAGATATTACAGAAGATAATGTAAGTTATATACGATATCATAGGGAAAATATTTTCACTACAGTAGAATATAATAAATATAGGAACAGAAATGTTCTTCTTCATCTTGATGAGTCCTGTGACGGTTCCGACAGGACGGTAAAATAAAAACTGACCGGGTGATGAAAGATTAGCGAGAGACTGGTATAAGGTCTCTCGTTTTTGTTAGGAGGAAATATCAAATAGATAGTGATTATCAAATTTTAATAAAGAATTAGGTCTAGAAACGAAATAGAATAATGATATTGGAAAACTATTCTGGCAGTGTATATTCCGGCAAAACTGCGCATCCGTTCCGGAGGAACGGAGCGCAATTCCGC
>URGC01000105.1 GCA_900547255.1 uncultured Eubacterium sp.
CTGCCTCCAAATATAACTTTGCTTTCTTTGCCAGCTAACTCCTCATACTTTAAATACAGCTCGCCATTCTTCTTGTCATTAACTGGATAGTATGGCTCATCGCCCTTTTTCCATTCGCTCGAATACTCTCTTGATATGATAGTTGTTGGCTGCTTGCCAAACTCAAAATGCTTATGCTCAATTATTCTTGTATAAGGAACTTCCCTGTCAGTATAATTAACAACGGCATTACCCTGATAATTCTCCATATCAAGTTCTTCTGTCTCAAATCTTACAGAACGATATTCAAGCACTCCAAGCTTGTAATCATAGAATGCATCTATCGCACCTGTATATATCACCTTATCTGCTAACGCATCAAGTTCTTCCCTGTCAGCAAGATAATCTGTATTCAGTCTCACATCTGCCTTAGAAAGCATCTGTTCTATTATACGAGTATAACCTCCAATTGGTATACCCTGAAATCTGTCATTGAAATAATTATTATCATATGTAAATCGTAATGGAAGTCTCTTAATTATAAATGATGGCAGTTCCTTACAGTCACGTCCCCACTGCTTCTCTGTATATCCCTTGATGAGCTTCTCATATACATCTTTTCCTACAAGTGATAAAGCCTGCTCCTCAAGATTCTTAGGCTCTGTTATTCCAAGCTTATCAATCTGGTCTGCTATAATCTTCTTTGCCTCAGCAGGTGTAGCAATATTCCACATCTTGCTGAATGTGTTCATGTTGAATGGAAGATTATATAATTCATCCTTATATCTTGCTATTGGTGAATTGATATAATTATTAAATTCTGCAAACTCATTAATATAATCCCATATAAATTTGTCGGAAGTGTGAAAAATATGTGCACCATACACATGAACATTAATTCCGCTGCATTCTTTGGTATAAATGTTGCCGGCAATGTGGTCTCTCTTGTCTACCACAAGACATGTCTTGCCCTTCTTAGCCGCCTCATTCGCAAATACCGCTCCATACAATCCTGCACCAACTATTAAATAATCATATTTACTACTCATACCATTCCTCTTATAATCAGCCCTGACAGGCAATAATTTTCAATCCTTGAATCATTATATTATACCAATTATTTATTGTTGTTGTAAATAGTGTTTATTATCAATCATAATATTTCTTAAAATATACTCTGTTAAATATTACAAATGTGTCCTTAAACACCTTCATAACATCCTTAATTCCGATACGTTTGCTGTCCTTGTCACGTACATACTGCAATTTGACCGGCATTTCTTCAATCTTATATCCTCTTGTGTTAAGTGCCACTAAAAGCTCTATATCGTAAGCAAATCCTGAAGTCCTGACAAGATGTGCAACTGATTTCAATGCATCTGCCTTAAAAAGCTTGATTCCTGTCTGTGTGTCCTGCACCTTTAAGTGGAAAAGCACAACAAGCATTATGTAATATCCAATACTTATAATTTTTCTTTTGAGTGGATAACTTATATGCGAATCCTTATGGAGCTTACAGCCGATAACCACATCTGCATTCTTTCTCTCCATGCACTCCATATAGTCCTTTAACTGGTCTGGCGGCAGCTCAAGATCTGCATCCAGAAATGCTATATAATCCCCTGTTGCCTCGGCAACCCCGGCTATAATAGCCGCCCCCTTGCCATGATTCTTGTCAGAAGATACTAATTTTACTCTTTTATCGTCCTGTGTTGCTCTTATTATCTCAGCTTTAGTATTATCCTTGCTGCCATCATTAACCGCTATAATCTCAAGCTCTGGTGCAAATTCAGATACAATATCCAGAGTCTTTGTTATGCTGTTGTAGATTAATGCTTCCTCATTGTAGGCTGGCATAACTATAGATAATTTATGGTTCATAAGTCACTCCTATACTCAGTAGCAGTCAGCTTCCGTTCCTCGACAAACTAAGCTCTGCAGAACAAAAACGACAGTAAAGAAGTCATCCTCTCTACTGTCGTAATAAAATGCCGGCAACGGGAATCGAACCCGTATGGGAGTATAAGTCCCGCAGGATTTTAAGTCCTGTGCGTCTGCCAGTTCCGCCACACCGGCCTGCTAACAATAATAGATTGTAGCACATATTACATCAGTAAGCAAGCTGATTATTTCTCATCAAAGTTGATTCTTTCCTCTTCAACGACTAATGGCCTGTTCATAAGCCTCTTATTCATGCTGAGAATATATTCCCCCATAAGACCTATGAAGAAAAGCTGTAATGAACCAAGGAATGAAACAAGAAGGATAAGTGGCACCATACCTGCAGTAAATCTGTCCCAGTACACAAGCTTTAAAATAAAATAAATAATCGCAACAATTATGCTTACTGTGGCACAGATTGCCCCTAAAAATGTTGCAAGACGAAGCCCTATTTTAGTATATGATGTAAAACTTAACATAGCCGCATCATACAATGTATAGAAGTTATTATGTGTCTTTCCTGCTCTTCTCTGCGCCTGTGTATACTCAATCTCAGTCTTCTTAAAACCAAGCTCTCCAACAATTCCCCTTATGAATGGAATAGGGTCTTTCAGGTCACGAAGCACCTGGACGAATGACTTATCATATAATCCAAAACCTGTAAAATGCTCTATCTGTTCAACGCTTGACATCTTCTTGATAAGCTTATAATAGCATGAGCGTAGGAAATACATTATCCTGCTCTCCTTGCTTGAACTCTTGATTGCACACACAATCTTAAAGCCCTTCTCCCACTCAGCAACAAGTCTTGGAATGACATCTATAGGGTCCTGGAAATCTGCGCACACAGGAATTGTACAATCGCCTGTAGTCTGCAAAATCCCATAATATGGCGAGTTAAACTGTCCAAAATTCTTGGCATTAAATATCGCTTTAATCTTAGGATTAGAGGCACATAACTGTCTTAACTTCACTCTTGTTGTATCACTTGAATCGTTATCTATGAATAATATCTCATAATCATACTGTGGAAGATCCTTTGCAAACATTGCAATAATTGCCTCACTCAGCGGCACAACATTTTCTTCCTCGTTATAACATGGAACCATTATACTTATCTTTTTCATCGCTAATCTATCCTTTCGTCAGATGACCTCTCCACCAGCCAACCGTCTCTCCAATTCCCTGCTCAAATGTATATATCGGTGTAAATCCAGTATCTTTCGTAAGTTCCTTAATATCTGCACACAGATGCATAACCTGCTTGTCCGAATATGGAATATCGCCAAATCCAATCTCCACATCATTGCCGACAGCATCCCTGATAAGATTGATATAATCCTTCAGAGGTCTTGCTATACCACCTCCAAGGCAGTACACCCTGCCATCAACACCTCCGTCTGCAAGCATCATAAATGCCCTCGCCGCATCCTTGGAATACAGATAATCCCACATCTGCTCACCCTTGGTACATGAAGGCTTCTCACTATTCATAAGCTTGATAATAGTAGATGAAACCATTGTCTTATCGCCATCATATGGGCCATATATGCTGAGTATTCTCGTCCATATATGTCTTATTCCCTTCTGCTGGCATGCGATACGTGTCATCTGTCCTGCGCAGAGCTTGGCAATGCCATATCCATTCTCTGGAAATGCTGGCACAGATGCATTAAGGTCACCCTCATATCGTCCATATTCAGCCTGTGAACCCGCCCCTATGAAAGTCTTACAGCCTAACTCATATGCGGCATCAACCGCATCAAGTGCATACTTCACATTATTATTCTGTAGATACATATTATTACGGCTGTCGCCAAATGTACCATCCCACGCAAAATGATAGAACACATCCGCTCCACCTTCTATAAGCGAAGGAAGCCTGTCCAGCTCCTTCAGGTCACAATATACAACCGATACATGCTCTGACTCCCTGATTCTGTCTGCTCTGGCTGACCCCGGTCTTACAACCGCAACAACGTCAATTCCATTATCAGCAAGACACTGTATAAGAGCCATTCCGATAGCACCAGTAGGCCCTGTTATAACCGCTTTTTTCACTATATTCCTCCATTATGACAATGGCTTTATAATCATATTACTGTAGAACTCTTCCCTGTCAAGGAATGGTCCAAGGTCTTCCAGTGGTGGTGATACAAGTGTACCATCTGGAAGTCTCTTTGTAGCTGATTTAGGCTCAAAATTCTGCTCTGTCGATACGAATATCTCACATATTGCAGGACCATCTACAGCAAGTGTATCTTCTATTGCCTTGCCAAGATGCTCATTACCGTCACAGCTAAAATATGGATATCCATAAGCAGGCGCAAGCTTGCTCATATCTGGGAAACTAAGGTCTCCACTCTGAGGCCCTATACCAACAAAATGTTTATTAAACAGATTAGTCTGTGTCTGTCTTATTGAATGATATCCCTGATTATTAATTATAAATATCTTGATTGGCATCTTGTGATGAATAATTGTCTGTAATTCCTGAATATTCATCTGTATGCTTCCGTCACCTGTCACAAGAATAACGTCATCTATATCCTTGCCAAGAGAACGTCCATATAAAGCCTCGTCTCCAAACTCAGCAACTGTAGCGCCAATCGCTGCCGGAAGGTCATATCCCATAGATGCAATCGCAGAATTAATGATAAATCTCTGTCCCTTTTTGATAACATATCCATGGCTTCCCACTACACACGCAGAGCCGTTACCAACAACTGTAACCTGATTCTCATGTAATCTTCTGCTCAATTCTTTAATAAATGCATACACATTAGTATGGTTCTTATCTTCATAATGCTTAGGAAGCACAACCGGATACTTAGCTTTCCAATCCTGACATCTCTTAACCCAGTCAGATTTTTCTGATAAAGTATCCTTAAACTCACCAGCCTCTTTCATTTTAGTAAGCTTAGCCAGTAATTTTTCTAATAATTCCTTTGCATCTGCCCAGACTGGCATATCAACATGAAGTGTAGGCTTCTTTAACTCAGCCTCATCAACATCATTCATAATTACATAGGCTTCTCTCGCCCATGTTGTCCAGCTATATCCAACCTGTCTTATGCTTAATCTGTTACCTACAGCAAATACAAGGTCAGAGTTCTGTACTGCGAAATTACCAGCTCTGTCGCCCATGATTCCACCACGTCCGACATAATATGGATGCTCATCATATATAGCATCAATACTGTCCCAGCATGTCGCAACCGGAATTCCAAGGAGCTCCACAACCTTAGTAAAGCTGTCATATCCACCAGATATTCTTATGCCATTACCGGCATAGAATACAGGCCTCTCAGCATTTTTAATCTTATCAATAATCTCGTCCACAACATCATCTGATACATGTGGAGCAAGAATTTCTTCACACTCATCCGGATTAAATCCTCTAAGTTCCTCTGTCTCTACATATCCTCCCTGAACATTAAGAGGTATATCAAGCCAGCATGGACCCGGTCTTCCATGTGTAGCCACATACAATGCCTTTTCAAGGCAATATCTTATATCAAGAGGATTAACAACCATCTCGGCATACTTTGTCATAGCCTGTGCAGACTTAGTTATGTCAAACTCCTGATCTCCCATGGCTCTGAGAGGCAGTCCTGTGCTTCTTGCTGTAGTATCGTATCTTACCTGACCAGACAATACAAGCATAGGAATTGAGTCAAGATGTCCACCGACAACTCCTGTCATCGCATTCGTACCACCCGGGCCAGTTGTAACGCATAATGCAGCAATTGTATTATGAATTCTTGCATAGCTCTCTGCGGCAATAGCGCACGCCTGCTCATGGTGATTATATACACATGTCAGTCCCTCCTGATGTCCGAGGCTGTCATTAAGGTGCATCGCTCCGCCACCAGTAACTGTAAATGCATGTGTTATCCCATTATCAACAAGAAATTTAGAAACGTAATCGGATACCTTAACCTTCATAATTGTCTCCTTTACCATGTCAAAATTTTTATTTTTTTTCAAAAGCCCATAATTTATTCATAAAGAAATTAATTGGGATATTGATTATAAGATTGATAATAGGCGCAACCATCTTGTTCATTCCGAGTAATGATACCCACAGATAAAGGAGTATATTATTCAGAATCAGACCTGTAAATCCATATGAACAATATGTCTTGAATAACGCAACCCATATATTTCTCTTTTCTCCGTCCTCTGCTGCAAATACATACTTGTTATTCCAGTAGAATGACCAGAGAACACTCAACAGGAATGAAACAACATTTGCTATGAAATAATCAACCTTAGGGAATAATCCCGCACTCTGAAGAAGTAAAAGTGTCACAGCGTATAACGCATATGAAACAATAGTATTAGATACACCTACAAGTCCAAACTGTAAGAATTCCTTAAATGTCTGTCTTGTTTTATCTGTGAGGTCCTTTTTTATTATCTTGAATAATAATTCAACACACCACATGTATATTTTTTCAATTATGTTATATACCTTACTCAAACTTATCCTCCATGGCATATGCCATTTTACAATCAGCTAATGGATTCACTCCGGCAGAGAAGCCCCTGTCAAAATGAATCCATCGGCAATTACTGATTAACAGCTTCTTTAATTGTCTTTGCCATATAATCTATCATCTCGTCTGTCATTCCAGGATATACACCAACCCAGAATGTATCCTTCATAATTCTGTCAGTTGTCTCCAAGCCACCGACAATTCTGTATCCCTCGCCTGTAGCTCTCATCTCGTCAAAGCAAGGATGCTTTGTAAGATTACCTGCGAACAGATTTCTTGTCTGGACACCGTGGCTCTCAATATACTTAACCACAGCTCCTCTGTCGATGCCTTCTCTTACTGTGATAAGGAATCCAAACCAGCTTGGTCTTGAATTCTCACATGCAACTGGAAGAATAACCTTATCCTCAATATCAGATAATGCTGCTCTTAATCTGTCAAAGTTATGTCTTCTTCTCTCAACGAATGATGGGAACTTCTCAAGCTGTGCACAGCCTACAGAAGCCTGCATATCTGTGGCTTTAAGGTTATATCCGAAATGTGAGTATACATACTTATGGTCATATCCTAATGGAAGCTCGCCATACTGCTTATCAAATCTGTGTCCGCAGAGGTTGTCCACGCCTGATGGACATACGCAGTCACGTCCCCAGTCTCTGAATGAGCGGATGCACTTGTTAAGGAGTGGATTATTAGTGTACACTGCACCACCTTCGCCCATTGTCATATGATGTGGTGGATAGAAGCTGCTTGTTCCGATATCACCAATTGTACCTGTAAACTTCTCTTCTCCATCGATTGTGTACTTAGAACCAAGAGCATCACAGTTATCCTCTACAAGCCAGAGATTGTGCTTGTCACAGAATGCCTTAACTGCTCCGAGGTCGAATGGATTACCAAGTGTATGAGCAATCATTACAGCCTTTGTCTTATCAGATAATGCTGCCTCAAGCTTAGTAACATCTATGTTGTACTGTGGAATTGTAACATCAACAAATACTGGAACTGCGCCATACTGTATAGCTGGTGTTACAGTTGTTGGGAAACCTGCCGCAACAGTGATGACCTCGTCACCTCTCTTAATTCTTCTCTCACCGAGAAGTGGTGATGTAAGTGCCATAAATGCATTAAGGTTAGCTGAAGAACCTGAGTTAACTACTGATACATACTTAACACCAAGGTACTCGCCAAGCTTCTTTTCAAATTCATCTGTATATCTTCCTGCTGTAAGCCAGAATTCAAGCGCACTGTCAACGAGATTCATCATCTCCTTGCTGTCGTACACACGGCTTGCGTAAGATATTCTGTCACCTTCCTTATACTTCTTCTGGTTGTGATACTTCTTGCAGTATTCATCTACCATTGAAAGTATCTCTTCTCTTGCCTGTGACTCAGTCTTATTATCGAACATTGTTTCCTCCTAATTGAAAAACTCTTTGATTTCTTTATCCATACATGCCACAACATCTCCTCCTGCGGCATAAACCTTAGACCATTCTACCGACTTTTCTATAGCCGTATCAAAATTCCATCTAGGCTTCCATCCAAATGTAGTTTTAAGCTTAGAACAGTCAAGCTTCAGGAAATTAGCCTCATGTGGGCCACCGTCAAACTTGTCAATCCATTTAAGCCCGTCACCCCATTTGTTGCAGAATGTATCCACAAGACTGCCTGTTGTGACGCAGTCGCTCTCATCAGGACCTACATTATAGAATCC
>URGC01000106.1 GCA_900547255.1 uncultured Eubacterium sp.
ACCAGGGTCAAAAGGTCAGAAAGCCGATGCAAGCTTGCTTGCAAGAGGTTTTTGAGGGCTTTACGTGCAGTATCGGAATGTCTTATCCGTTAAGATTCTTGCAAATATCAGTCCTAATGGAAGTGCAGTAATAATCATAACTGCTGATGTGAACCATGAAACGGCATCTGTAAGTGACATAATTCCAAAGTTATATATTGCCCGATACAGATAAAGTCCGGGAACCATTATGACAATGGATGGAACGGTTAAAGATATACGTGGATATCCGTTGTTATGTTTAATAATTGTAGATAAAAGTCCTGCGCATAATGCTCCGATAAATGCGGCAGGAGCGGCTGGCATACTTGTAAAATCTACAAGTTCAAGCCTTAATGTGTTGGCAACTGCACCAATCAGAGCGGCTGTTGCAGCCATCGTAACAGAACTGTTAAACATGATTGAGAAGCCAAATACACCACAGAAGCTTGCAATCAGACGTAAAAACAGATGTGTCACACTGTCAATCTGAAGTGTTGTGAAATCCAGTGGCTGTAAGTTAAGGAGCAGTGCCATAATCCATGCAAACATAGTTGCTACAAGCACAATAATGACTGAGTATGTCAGTCTTTCAAGTCCGGAACGAAGATCCAGCTTTGCAAGGTCAATTCCACTCGTTATGAATGGAAATCCAGGAATAATAAACAGCATTGAACATATATAGCCTGCCTCATGGACTGATGGAATATTAAATAACACAATTGCAAGTTTTAGTAATATGGCATATATAAGACAGGCTGCTGATATTGATGCAGCTATATTCAAAAATAAAGTGTAATGATGTTTGATAAGCTTTGTCCTTATCACATTACCAGCGCCGGCGGCAATAAAAGCAAATAACATTTCAACTGGACCACCGCCCAGAAGGAATGTGAAGGCTCCACATGCCAGAGCAGCGGCAAGACCGAGCTTTGCCGGTGAATATAAGGTATGAATATGTTCGATTTCATCAAGGCGTTTATGGATTTCCTCACCTGTAAGGTGGGCTTCCTCATCAGGAAAACTGTCCACGAATTGTTCCATACGATATAATTTAGATGTGTTAACACCAGTATTAGCAATGCTTAGTGACTGTGAAACGCAGTCATTGCCGTCAAAACAGTTAAACTCGATAGACATAAGACCAACATCTACGGTACATGTCACACCGAGTTCTCTTGAGAGTTTATTCATTGATGTACGCACACGCCATGCTCCTGTCCCGCATGAGAGCATAATCAATCCAACCCTGCCGATTACAGAAGCTTTCTCTATAAGATCCGCATCTGCTATTAATGCATTGCTGTCGGTATTAGTATAATCATGCCATGGAATTTCCATGTGATTTTTTTCCATGATGTCAATATAATTATCTTTTGGCATATATAATCTCCTCCGCTTTCTTAACATTGCGTTCAAGATTTTTTAAGAATAGTGAATCAGGCAGAAAGATTCCTAATTCATCAAAATGCTCATTATGTTCTATCAATGTATCCTGACCATAAAATACATATGCCATTGGAAGATTCTTCTCCAATTCAAGCATAAGGTCCCATACAGCACAGTAGGCTTCAGCTTCGGTCTCCTTTAGTTTTACAGTGTCAGGAAGGTCACGTATAAGCAGTATTCCTGTGTTCTTTTCGAGGATTTTCTGTTCGATAGTCTCGTCATTATCTCCATATGTGTGGCTGTAGCGGTAAGCCTGTGCAAGATATATGTTATTTTTATCAGGCAGACTCTTGTACACTTCATGAAAATGCTGGAAATCTTTTTCACGAACAATAGAAGAATACTCTGGCAGCAGAAGTCCGTTATCATCAGACAGAATCAGTGGATTCTGTCTGCCATCCGCATTAAAGCGGTATGGAATAAGATATGAATTTCTTAATAAATCAAACAGGGTATTATTAGATATAGCCATTAGAAATGCTGATAAGTCACGATTCTGGTAACAGCTAAACAAAGCATCTGCAAATTCAGAAGGAGATAAAGATGTACTCGCATCTTCATTGTAAAATAAATAGTCACAAAATGTATCAAAAAGCTTTTTGCATGCCCATGAATCATCCATGATTTTCTGGAATAATATTTCGGCTTTTTCTTCTCTTGGGAAAATTCTTGTATTTCTCATGATTAAACACATCCCTTCATATTATTTATGACTTTTTATTATATTTTCTTTTCTGAAAAATTATAGTATTGCGTTCATAATAAGTAAAAGCTATAATTGATATGGCAATAATAAGTATTTGATATGACAGGGGCATAGGTAAGATATGAATATTAATTTTGAATATTATAAGATATTTTATTATGTTGCCAAGTATGGTAACTTTACCAAGGCAGCTAATGTACTTGGAAACAGCCAGCCTAATGTTACAAGAGCAATGAACTGTCTCGAACAGCAGGTTAACACAAAGTTGTTCGTCAGGTCTAACCGCGGCGTGCAGTTAACACCAGAGGGACAGAAGCTGTACACGCATGTGTCATGTGCAATGATGCAGTTGTTTGCAGCGGAGGATGAGCTGACAGACAGCACAGGGCTTTCACATGGAAGCATCTCAATAGGAGCAAGTGAGATTGCATTAAATATATTTCTTCTGGATAAGATAAAAGAATTCCACTCTTTGTATCCGGGAATACGAATGAAGATATATAATCATTCAACACCGGAGGCTATTGAGGCTGTAAAGAGCGGCAAGATAGATTTTGCAATTGTATCAACCCCTGCGGAGGTGGAAGCACCTTTAAAGAAGATAGAGCTTGAAACATTTCAGGATATACTGGTTGGCGGAATAACATTTAAAGCGTTAAGCAGTGAAGTGCATTCGTTTCAGGATGTTATAAAATATCCTTTAATATGTCTTGGAAGTGAGACGATGACATTCAGATTTTATAAAAAGTTATTTCTGTCATATGGACTGGAACTGATGCCTGACACAGAGGTTGCCACAACAGACCAGATTCTGCCGTTTGTAAAATGTGAGCTTGGTCTGGCATTTATCCCAGAGCCGATGGCAGAACAGCATATAAGAATGGGTGATATAGTACAGATACCATTAAAGGAAAAGATACCACAGCGTGACATATGTATAGTGTATGACTGCCAGCATCCGTTGAATTCCGCGGCAAGGCAGTTTAAGAACATGATTTATTGATAATTTGCAAGTCATGTATTATATTATGGCGGATAAATATATTGTTGCAAAATAAATAAAGATTTAATGAGGATAATGAGCGATAATAAGAGGTAAGAATAATGTTACAGAATATAGAAAATACAGATAAAAGAGAAATTAATCAGGAATATTTTGAGGGTGAACGTCCACTTTTCGGTGAGAATAATCTTAGTATCAAGGATACAATATTTGGCAATGGAGAGTCTCCACTTAAAGAGTGCAGCAATATAGAGCTTGATAGTACTATGTTCCAGTGGAAATACCCATTATGGTACAGCAATAATGTGACAGCAAAGGACTGTACATGGTTTGAGATGGCAAGAGCTGGCGTGTGGTATACGAATGACCTGACAGTTGAGGATGCGCTTATCGAAGCTCCTAAGAATTTCAGAAGATGCCATAATCTTACATTGAATAATGTATCTATCCCTAATGCCGCAGAAACTTTGTGGCATTGTGATGGGGCTACATTAAGCAATGTCATGGCGAAGGGCGATTATTTTGCCATGAACAGCCAGAATATGAGAATTGATAATTTTCAGCTTTCAGGAAATTATTCATTTGACGGAGCTAAGAATGTAGAGATTCATAATGCCAAGATGATATCCAAGGATGCATTCTGGAACAGTGAAAATGTGACCGTGTATGATTCTGTCATATCTGGGGAATATCTTGGCTGGAATGCAAAGAATCTCACACTTATCAACTGTACAATCGAGAGCCTTCAGGGAATGTGTTATATAGATAATCTTATTATGAAAAACTGCAAGCTTATTAATACTACACTTGCGTTTGAGTATTCAAAGGTTGATGTAGAGATTAACAGCTATGTGGAGAGTATATTAAATCCTTCATCTGGTGTTATACGTGCATATTCAATTGGTGAGCTTATCATGGAAAAGGAGCGGATTAATCCAGCAGATACTGAGATAGTCTGCGACAACATAATTAAGAAATCTGATAAATTTATTGCAAAGTAGTTACGTGGCAGGAGGCAGGATATGACTTATAATTTTGACAAAATAGTAAACCGCAGGAATACTAATTCAATGAAATGGAATGTGGCAGACAATGAACTGCCTATGTGGGTTGCGGATATGGATTTTGAGACAGCTCCTGAGATTATGGAAGCGATACAGAAAAGGGCTGCCCACGGATGTTTTGGTTATGTGGATGTTCCTGATGAATGGTATGATGCGTACATTAACTGGTGGAAGAATAGACACGATTTTACTATTAATAAGGACTGGCTTATGTTCTGTACAGGTGTAGTTCCAGCAATATCAAGCATTGTGCGTAAGCTCACGACTCCGGCGGAGAAGGTATTAATCCAGACACCTGTGTACAACATATTTTTTAATTCTATTCTTAATAATGGAAGACAGGTTCTTGAGAGTCCGCTGGTATTCGATGGGGAAAGGTATAATATAGATTTTGATGATTTGGAAAGGAAATTGTCTGACCCACAGACAACACTTATGATACTGTGTAATCCTCATAATCCGGCTGGTAATATATGGAATAGGGAAGAGCTTGAAAGAATTGGTGAATTGTGCTTCAAGCACCATGTTGTTGTCATTTCGGATGAGATTCACTGTGACATCACAAGACCGGGTACATCATATATTCCATTTGCATCTGTGTCTGATAAATGTAAATATAACAGTGTCACATGCATTGCCCCAACTAAGACATTTAATATAGCAGGTTTACAGACTGCTGCCATAAGTGTTCCAGATGAGGTTCTCCGCCACAAGGTATGGCGTGGAATTAATACAGATGAGGTCGCAGAACCTAATGTATTCGCTGTTGAAGCGGCTGTTGCAGCTTTTAACAATGGTGTGGCATGGCTTGATGAGTTAAGAAAATATATTTTTGATAACAAAGATTATGCGCTTGAATATATAAATAAGGAGATTCCTGAATTAAAGGCAGTGTATTCTGATGCCACTTATCTTCTCTGGATATATCTTAAGGACATGCCGGGATGTGCAGAAGAAATTGCTGATTATATAAGAAAAGAGACAGGGCTTTATATCTCATGTGGCAACCAGTACGGCGGTGATGGCAGTTCATTTGTGAGAATGAATCTTGCGTGTCCCAGAAAGGTGCTTGTGGATGGACTCTGTAGGTTGAAAGAAGGAGTCCAGTCGTACAAGGCTATAATAAAATAACCCATTATTTATAAAAAACAGTTATGATTTTTTAGAACTTTTTAACTGCAAAAGATGACCAAACATATAAAAGCATAAATGATGCTTAAAAACGATAATATCCTTTTGTGAAGAAAGTTTCATAGAAGCTAAGTAATATTTCAATAAAATTGTGAAATTTAATTTTCATAGAAGTTCATCTCCTTTCTTTTTTCACTGTCATTATAAAACATGAAATGGGATATTACTTGCCAAAATGAAGAAATAAATAGTCAAAAGTTGCTTTGAGTTTTTCTGCTTTTTCTAATTGCAACATAAAAATCAAAAATTGATTGTATGTGAGATTTATTGCAAAAATACGCATGTTATAAGTGTTACAATTTTATGCATAAAATAATAGCTGTATCATTTTGTGCATACTTTGTGCGATTTATGAAATTGTTTTTCCTATATATTTGTTATATCTTTGATATAACAAAATTGTGGGAATAAATAATTGGTATTTTGAAAGGAGAAGTTTCACATGGAAGAAAAGAGGTATTTGAAATGGTATAACAAGGTAGGCTATGGATCGGGAGATTTTGCTGGAAATGTCGTGTATGCATTTCTGTCATCATTTGTAATGCTGTATCTGACAAATACAGTGGGCTTAAATCCAGGTATTATCGGAACATTGATTATGGTATCAAAGCTGTTTGATGGAATTAGTGATATGTTTTTTGGAACTATGATTGATAAAACAAAAAGCAGACTTGGAAAAGCTAGACCATGGATGCTATATGCATATATAGGTTGTGCTGTAACACTCGTTGCGAACTTTGCAATTCCAGACAGTCTTAGTACAACTGCACAGTATGTATGGTTCTTTATAGCATATACGCTGTTGAATGCAGTATTTTTTACTGCAAATAATATAGCATATGCATCATTAGTTACATTTTGTACAAAAAACAGTAGGGAACGTGTAGAAATGGGATCATGGCGATTTATTTTTGCGTTTTCGACAAGCTTACTTATTCAATCTGTTACCGTACAGTTTGTAAGCGCAGCAGGTGGTGGGGCAGCAGCATGGAGAATGGTTGCCGTAGTATATGCTATCATTGGTTTGGTTGTAAATACAATTTCAGTATTATCAATTAAAGAACTTTCAGAAGAAGAATTAAAAGCGGGGAAGGAGCACACAGAAGAAAAGTATGGACTAATAGAGGCTGCAAAAATTTTGTTTTCTAATAAATATTATCTTATGATTTGTGCAACTTATATTTGTCAGCAGATTTATTCAGCTATGTTAAATATGGGCATTTATTATATGATTTATATTTTGAAAAATGAAAATCTGTATTCCGTATTTTCATGGGCAATTAATATTCCTGTCATTATCGCAATGTGCATCACACCTATGCTGGTAGAAAAAATGAAAGGTTTATATCGAATGAATTTTGCAGGCTATGTTCTTGGAACGGTGGGACGTGTCGGAGTTATTTTTGCCGGTTATATGGGAAGTATTCCACTTATGCTTGCATTTACAGCGATTGCAGCCCTTGGAATGGCACCATGGCAGGGTGATATGGGAGCAGTTGTCGCAAGTTGTTCAGAATATACTTATCTTACAAAGCATAAACACATTGATGGAACTATGTATTCATGTACATCTTTTGGAACGAAAATCGGAGGGGGTATTGGAGTCGCTTTGTGTGGATGGCTTCTTGATGCAAGTGGATTTATTAAGGAAGCAGCAGTACAGCCTGACTCCTGTTTAAAAATGCTTCATGTTATGTATTTATGGATTCCTATGGTGTTGTCATTAATAATTACATTCATTATGTCAAGAATGAATGTTGAAGATGCAAACGAAAAACTAAAAAAACAGTTGGAGAAATGTTGATATGGAATACAAAGGAATGTATGGAAAGTGAGGAAAAATATGAATGCTGATATGAAATGGCTGGACAATCCAGAAGTATTTAAAGTAAATCAATTGGAACCACATAGTGATCATTGCTATTATCTGGATTATTCAGACATGAAAAAAGAAAAAAATCCATTATTACAGTCATTAAATGGTCAATGGGAGTTTGCTTACAGCAAAAATGTGATGGAAAGACCTGTTGATTTTTATAAAGATACATTTGATACATCAGGATTCGATAAAATTATGGTTCCAGGACATATTGAACTGGCTGGATATGATAAAATCCGTTATATCAACACTATGTATCCATGGGAAGGAAAAGAGTACCACAGAGGAGCCTATAGCATGGAGGCAACTGGAGCTGAAAAAGGAATGTTTTCAGAGGCAGAGTACAATCCGGTGGGTTCTTATATAAAATACTTTGATTTGCAAAAAAACATGTGTGGAAAGAGAATTCATATCTGCTTTGAAGGTGTAGAAGAAGCTATGTATCTTTGGCTTAATGGTCAGTTTATTGGTTATGCCGAGGACAGTTTCACACCTTCTGAGTTTGATTTGACACCATATATTAAGGAAAAGGGAAATATACTGGCAGTACAGGTACATAAGATGAGTACTGCAGCATTTTTAGAGGATCAAGACTTTTTCAGATTCTTTGGAATTTTCAGAAATGTTACGTTGAAGGCATTACCGGATGTTCATCTGGAGGATGTATGGTTTAAACCTGTGTTAAATCAGGATAATGTAAGCGGAAGGGTATCGACTAGCATGAAGGTATCTGCACCTGACAGTCAGCATGTAACTGCATGCTTTATTTTAAAAGACAGGAAGGAAAATGTATTAGT
>URGC01000107.1 GCA_900547255.1 uncultured Eubacterium sp.
ATATAGGTGTTTTTATCATTATGTTCGGGGTAATATCATCTGGTATGGTAGCGGTTATGTCACAAAATATCGGAGCTGGAAGACCTGGAATTGCATATCAGGCCAGACAGCTTGGACTTATATTTAATGCATTGACAGGTATCCTGATGTCTGGTATTCTAGCCATTTTTTCTGGTGAAATACTCAAAATAGTAAGTATTGCCCCGGCTTTGCTTGAACCTGCTGAAACATACCTTAAAATTGTTGGAGGTGCAAGTTTTTTAAATGCACTGATTCCTATTTTTTCCAGTTATTTAAGAGTGTTTGGATATACAAAACATTCCTTAATAGGGACGGTTGTTGGTAATGTCATTAATATTATACTCAATTCAGTATTTCTGTTTGTGTTTCACTGGGGAGTAATGGGAGTTGCTGTTGCAACAGTTATTTCAAAGATTGTGAATCTTATTATTGTAGCAGCGATGGGAGCTGTACTTATAAAAGCAAAGCAAAGTCCTGAGCGTGCACAGCCACGAAAAATACTTGGGCAGATTGTTAAAATAGGTTTTCCGTCTGCATTCGAAACAGCACTTTATAATGTAGCAATGACATTTGTGGTACGTTTTATGAACCAGATGGATGCGGACGGAATGAATGTTACAGCACGTTCGTATGCGATGCAGATTGCAAACTTCTCGTATTGTGTAGGCGCTGCGCTTGCGCAGGCTAACGCTATTATGACTGGCTGGAGAATTGGAGCAAAAGAGTTTGAAGAATGTGACAGGGGTACACGAAAAGCGGTGCTATATGGTCTCATAACAGCGACGTGCTTTTCTGTGGCGTTTGCATTATCCGGACATTTTATCGTGCATATATTTACGGATGATACACAGATGATTAATCTTGTAGTAAAGTTACTGATAGTAGATATATTCCTTGAATTTGGAAGGGTGACAAATCTTGTGTATGGTCAGGCATTAAAAACGAGTGGAGATGCAATTTTTCCGGTTATAATGGGTGCGATATTTATGTATCTGTTTGCGGTTGTCGGAACGTATTTTCTTGGAATACATATGGGACTTCAGGCAGTAGGCGCATATATTGCAATGGCAGGTGATGAGTGTGCAAGAGCTGTTGGGATGGTGCTTAGATGGAAGAGCGGGAAATGGAAAAGTAAGAGTCTTGTAGAATTGTAGGAGCGGCTATGTATTTTGAATTAAAGGAAAATAAACCACATGGTACAAAAGACGACCCATTTAGTACTTATCACATAAAGAATATAGGCCGGTCATTTCAGATACCCGTACATTGGCATGATGAACTTGAAATTATATATGTAAAAAGTGGCTTTCTGACGGTAAGTATATCGGGAGAGAGTTATATTGGAAAAGCCGGGGACGCATTTGTGGTATCGCCGGGAAGTCTGCATCTCATGGGCTCACAAACCGGCACTGTGGATTATTTTACTTTTCTATTTCCGTTAAAATATATATCTTTTCGCACAGATGACATGTTAGACGATAAATTGCTTGAACCGTTAAACAGCGGTCATCTGATGATATGTCCAAGAATAAAAGATACGGCAAAAGAACTGTGTGAGCAGCTTATTGAGATATATATGGCAAAAACGGATGAAAGTGAGTCAAAAATAGCTGCACAGATAAAGACAAAGGTAATTCTTTTACAATTTATTCTTGAAATGTGGGAAAAGGGACTTGTAATAGAAAATGATACAAACGGCAGAAATATTGTGGAAAAAGAGATGGTTTCATATATACAGCAGAACTTTACAGGGAATATATCCCTAAAAGAATTTGGAGAACAGTTTCATCTTTCAGAAAAATATATCTCACGGTATTTCAAGGAACATTTTCATATTACACTGTCGCAATATATTACATATTTACGATTGGAGCATGCAAAACAACTGTTACAGGATACCGATATGCCGGTTACGGAGATAGCCTTGCAGAGTGGGTATCAGAATGTAAGCTATTTTATCAGAAGTTTCAAAAAAGCCTATGCAGTTTCACCACTGAAATATAGAAAGTATGATAACAACAGCTAAAGCAAAACCGATGGTCCCGTACAAGAAAGCCGTACTTTTGCAAAAAAATAAGCAGATATGCAATTTAACATACCTGCTTAAATTTAGGAATTTCTGTTAACTCTGGATGCTCTTCATGCGGTAGAACTCTCCCTTCAGCTCCATCAACTCCTCAAATGTTCCATACTCCACACACCTGCCCTCATTGATAACCGCAATCTTATCCGCATTGCGTATCGTTGAAAGCCTGTGTGCTACAATAAATGTTGTTCTGTCTTTAGTAAGATTATCAAGTGCTTCCTGAATAAGCTTCTCTGATATGCTGTCCAGCGCAGATGTCGCCTCATCAAGAATAATAACTTTAGGATTACGGATAAGTGCTCTCGCTATAGATACACGCTGTCTCTGACCGCCTGAGAGCTTACCGCCGTGCTCTCCAACTTCCGTATCAAGCCCATCCGGCAGACTATTAACAAGGTCTGACAGATTGGCAGCCTGAACAACTTCTTTTAAGAATTCCTCATCCACATTATCAACACCATAGGTTATATTATCCCTCAGTGTTCCAGAGAAAAGTATTGATGACTGCGGAACAACTGCAAGGTATCTTCTGTAACTTCTAAGGTCTATGTCCTTGATATCATTGCCATCAACAAGCACCTGTCCATCTGTAGCAAGATTAAAACCTATCGCCAGATTAAGTATTGTTGACTTGCCAGAACCCGATTCACCGACAAGTGCAATCGTCTCACCCGGCTCTACATGAAGGTTAAGATTATCAAGCACATCTACATCAGTATTATTATATCTGAATTTAACATTGTTAAAATCATATCTTCCCTCAATCTTATCAACTGTTCTCTTGCCTTCATTTTTTTCAATATCGTCAGAGAGAAGAACCTCGCCAATCGAATTAACTGACTCAACACCTTTGGCAATAGTTGGAATCAATGTCACAAATGAAGATATCTGGTTAACAATTGTCGCAAAATAACTCTGGTAAAGCGTTATATCACCTGGTAATATCGTACCTCTCAAAGCAAGCACACCTGTAAATGCCAGACACACAATCTGAAATACCTGAAATATTGCCCAGCCAACAGAACCGAATACAGACTGTATAACATCAAGCCTGTAGCCTTTCTCTGCCACATTGAACAACTGGTCGCTTATCTTGTCTATCTCCTTCTCCTCAAGCGCATGCGCCCTTGTGACCGGTATCATCTCAACCATCTCCATAACCTGGGCGGAAGTCTCTTCCATCTCATGTCTGAATTCATGGTTACGCTTACGCATGACATTTCTGAAAAACACCATTGTAATCGCAGCGACGGGTGTTGTCAGAAGGAAAAATACGAAAACCATCATGCTCTTAGTTATAGTTACTGACAGCGATATAATTATATTAAGAGCTATATTAAGTGTACTGATAAGAAGCTGTGTTGACAGTGTCTCCACCGCCTCCACATCTCTTATAATCTTGGACTGGAGTCGTCCAGACTGTGTCTCTTTATGATATGAGATTGACAACTGCTGAAGCTTTCTTACCAGTGCCTTTCTAAGTCCTGTCTCGGCATAACGTGTCGCAAGCGACTTATACCTTGTATACAGGTAATTAGTAGGTATATTGACTGCTATAAGCGCAACCATAATTATACACTGTATGATTATATCCCTCACTGTGTTACTGCTACCTGTCGTTACATCATTGATTATGTTAGCTGTAACAATTGGAAGCACCCATACAGGGCAGTGTTTTATAAGGAAAAAAAACACTGCAAGTACGAATTTGTGGTAATTACCTCTGTAAAGCCTTATCAATATAATGAGCGGATGACCCTGATGCTTTTTGTAGCACTCAATAAACCATTTATCCACATCAATATTCTTTGGTGCATGTAAATTCATTGTCTCATCATTCCTTCACTATATTATCGACATTATCTGCCTGAATCTCTTCACCGACACATCCAGCAACCTTTACATTCTTAAGTCTCAGTGTCTCTACATTGGAAACTATCATTCCCTGCTTAGAGCTTTCATCACAGCCAACCATCATAGCCGCAACACCAGATTTAGCATTTTCTGCATATGAGAAGTCAATATTCTCAAATGTAAGCTCCTTAATCTTGCTCTCTGGAAGTCCGCATATATAAGTTCCTGCCACATGACAGTTCTTAGCTGAAATGTCCTTGAAAAGAAGCTTTCCGATTGAAGGTGTTCTGTCATCTACTGGAAGTGGCTTCTTAGAGCTTACATATTCTGTCTTTCCGTCAGGGTCACAGAAGTAGAAGCTGTTAACAACAAATGGTGTCATAACATTATCCATATCAATATTCTCAAATGATATATCATCAAGAACTGATAATTTACCACGTCCACGTCTTGTCTTAACTCGTAAGCCTCTGTCTGTATTCATGAAAATGCAGTCTCTTATATGCACATCATTAACACCTGCTGCAATCTCACTTCCGACAGTTACAGCTCCGTGTCCGTCACGCATGCAGCACTGTCTTACAATCATGTTAGTTGTTGGAACCTTATATTTGTTAGCCATGTATATCTTACCTGACTTAATGGCGATACAGTCATCACCGACAGATATATATGTACCGATTACCTGTACATCCTCGCAGCTCTCCGGGTCTAATCCATCTGTATTGTGCGAATCGGCTGGTGCCTTAATCTTCACATCTATGAATTTAAGATGGTCAGAGAAATATGGGTGAATTGTCCAGCATGGAGAATTCTGCACAGTTATTCCCTGCATTGTCACATTTTCACAGTGATTGATATAGAAAAGATTAGGTCTCCATGCTATATTTCTGACCTTACAGTTTTTCCACCAATTGTCATGTGTAGTATTACCATCAATAGTACCCTCACCTGTAATACATACATTTTTAACATTGATACCACATATGATTGCTGAGAATGAATCAAGCGGATTACCTTCCCATGTTCCAAGATTGTATTCGTCAGTCTCATCATATGACTGTATAAGTCCCGGTAAAATAGGGAACTTCTCTCTGTCTGTGAAAGCAAGAAGTGTTGCTCCCTTTGCCAGCTCTAAAGTTAAATCGTCTTTTAAGAAAATGCTTGTTATTCTGAATATACCTTCTGGCACAAGGACTCTTGAATCCTTAGGGCAAGCCATAATAGCACACTGGATTGCATTAGTATCATCATGCTCTCCATCACCAACTGCGCCAAATTCACGTACATTGAGTGTCACATACTCATAATTAGTCTTAACATTTACAGGGCCATATGTATTGCCATCAAACTCTGCTGTAATATTGTATTCTGTATCTGGCTTTAAACCGTGGAGAGATGTTATAACCTTATCTGTATTGATAAATTTCTCTCCATTCACATATATGTCATATGAACTTCTTGAATAATATTTTCCTGAATCTGTAAGCTCGACAACCACGCCTCTGCTTGTCACAGATAATACTGTTAACTCCATAATACTCCTCCTTTTCCACGTCCGTAATCCTGATATTCCCTATTTCTTATAGCTTCACTGTAATACATAGCTTTCATGGCAAGCATATATGTATTGTCAGCAGACTCATCCAGTGAATCCATAAGGCCAATAACGATATCCTCATACTTCTCTGTGAGAACAGCCTTCATACGGCATCCTTTAAGGAGTGCATATCCAAATACATAGTCAGCCTTGATGCCTTTGCCAGTAACAGCTCCTGATTCAGCTATTGCCTTAACAGCAGCTCTATAGTAATCAAGCATCTCATGATATATCTCATAGAGCATCTGGTCCATAACTTCCATAGTGTCAATCAGAGCCGCAGCATAATGAGCTACAATATTATATGCCGCCTCATCACTTCCAAGTTTATCTTTGTAGCTGTCAAACATATTAGTGTGATAGCTTCTTATCTGGGCAATAATATCGTTATATCTCTCCTTGCCACCATCCTTAGTCTCATAATTCATATAAAATGGTGTATACATGTAAGTTCTGCATAACTTTTTAACGCCATTATCCTGCGAACCAGCAAAGAAACCTTCCTCATATCTTGGCTGTGTGTCAAGCTGCGCCGCTATTTTCTTAGCTGCCTCCCTGTATTTCTCATCGCCTGTCACGTCATATGCTGAGTAGAAGCCCTTACCACACTCATAATTTTTAAGGCTCTCTTTATCATCAAATGTTGTACTTTCCAGAGCCTTATCTGCAACAACCTTAACTGCCTCTGCGAACTTGTTATCTCCAGCAGCCTTATACATATCAGCTAACGCATTAAGAACTGCTCCAGTCACTTCATTGTCGCTGTAATCAACCTGCGCCTTAAGCTGCTCTACCAGCTTGTCTTCAAGTGAAATATTTCTGCTTATCATATATCCTCCTTATAAATCTTTTACAAATGTCTTACTGTAGTGGTTTATAATTAAAGTAATCAAACTCTACATACATATTTTCATCAATTCTGACGCCATGTGTACGTGCATATTCATGTGCAAAATCACCTGCATACGCATACATTCCAACCATCGCGCCTGTGAATCTCTTGCCTTTTTTAAGGCCCTCATCGCACAGATAATACACATTGCTCAAGACTTCAATCTTTGTGTATTTCTCACCATCAAAGCTTACATAGAACACTCTCTGAAGATTATTGACCTCTATCTTAAAGTAAATGTATTTTTCTTTCGGATTGACCTCCACGAAATTGCCATCTCTATATCCGTCAACATACTCCCTCACGCCTGCAAGAAGTCTTGGGGACTCCTCCTGTGTCGCAAACAGACCGAATTTTAAAAATGTATTCTCATCATAATAGCATGTAACACCTGCATCCTGTCCCGGATATATATGTGGCATCTTCATCTTACATTCAATCTGGAATTTGAAAGATGTCTGTCTTCTTAACAGAATATTCTTGGCATACATTGAATTAAGGTCAAATCTGCTTCCCTTCATTTTAAGCCATGACAGCTTAATATCTATACCATCCATCTGTGGTGAACGAGGGAATAGCCAGTCAGTTCCAAGATATTTTTCCTTGAAATCATCATCGAAGTTCTCTTCCCATATTGTCTCTGGCAAATCTGGTTTAATCTGCAATGTGCTTGGGCCGTCAAGATTATTGACTATTGGCCATCCATCAGCAGTCCAGGTAACCGGGTCAAGTGCTGTCTCTCTTCCAAGAAGGCTGTATCCCTCACCAATCTTTCTTCCACACAGATATAGCATATACCACTGTCCTGTCTGTGTCATAACTGGCTTTCCATGTCCACATCGCTGGATTATAGCTGTCTCATCAGTCTGTCTCATTATCGGATTATAAGGACATGGCTCATATCTTCCAAACAACTCACGGCTTCTTGAAACTGTTATTCTATGTCCAGGACCAGTTCCGCCCTCTGCCTCAAACAGATAGTAATATCCATCTTTCTTTAAAAGATGTGGGCCTTCTGGTGCTCTCTTATTATCTCCATAATAAAGAAGCGTTGCTTCTCCTATCTGCTTAGTTGCATCTTTATCTAATGGAAGGATTCTTGCTCCTCTGTTAAGAAGCATATAACGCTTGCCATCATCATCTGTGAATATTGATGGATCAATTCCATCTTCATCTATAATTGAAGGCTTACTGTATGGTCCTTCTGGATTCTCTGAACTTACAATAATCTGCTTTCTATATACATTACCATCATCATTCATTCTATAAGTTGCTGTTATATAGAACTTTCCCTCATAGTAAGATATATCAGGTGCCCAGTAACCTCTTCCACCCTCAAGCTCGTCTAATGCAGCCCACTCTGGATTAGTTATCGCATATCCTATTGTATGCCAGTGCACCAGATCTTTTGAATGTGAAACTGGTATACATGGAAAATATACAAATGAGGAATTAACCATGTAGTAATCCTCACCAACTCTTACAATTGATGGGTCAGGATAAAATCCTGTTCTTATAGGATTCCTGTAGAGATTGTTATAACCTGTTCCAATCTCTTTTTCAAAATATTCTCTCAGGTTAAGAAATCTATTACTATATGCA
>URGC01000108.1 GCA_900547255.1 uncultured Eubacterium sp.
TTTAACTAATTGGATTGACATAATGTATTATTTGTATTATATATTGTAATATAAGTAAGACAAACATTTATAATTATATTAAAAGACATAACAGTTTCAGAAGCCAGCTAACCTCTGGCAGAAAGGAGATTTCACATGCTTATTGAATTAGATATGGACAGCAGCACCCCTATATATGTGCAGCTTAGAAACCAGATAGTTAAAGGAATCGGAAAAGGCGAGCTTGCTGCCGGAGAAAAACTGCCAACAGTAAGACAGTTAGCCGAAGATGCAGGGGTTAACACCATGACAGTCAACAAAACCTACCAGATTCTTAAAGCGGAAGGCTATATCAAGATTGACCGGCGTCTTGGTGCCTGCGTATCAGAAAATATTGACATGAGCATACAGTTCAGGGAAAAGATGGAATCCGAACTTGAACTTCTGTCAGCAAAAGCATGTATAACTGGTATGAGCAAATCAGAATTCTTACAGATATGTGACAATATGTATTCAAGAATGAAACCTGTCACACCCTGAAACAAAATCTGCCGCCAATACAGACAAAGATGTGCCAGCCTGGCACAGGAATGGAGATTAATATGGAAATAGCTCTTTTTATAATGATTTTTGTCACTGATATGTTCCTTTTTGCCATATTCCATTATGTGTACGAGTCCAACTATCAGTACAAAAGCGGAATGTACCTCGGTGTACATATTCCATCAGAACACAGCAATGACGAAGAAGTTCTGTCTATCGTCTCAACATGCAGACGTACTATGAAGCGTTTCAACCTGATTAATGCGGTACTGTCAATTGCAGTTACCTTATTGATTTTTTATAATCTAATTATATTTACATTTGTATACTGCTTATGGCTTATTATATACTGTGGTGGTTTACAATATCTTTTAATTGCATCACACAGAAAAATGTATGCCCTGAAGATATCAAACAACTGGATTATAGAATCACAGAAGCGCAAATTATACATTGACACCAAAATAAGTGCCGACACTGGAAAGACACATGTCACATACTGGTATCACATATTATTTATAATAATCCAGACAGCACTGTTTATTCCATTTATCAGAATGAGAAACAAGGCAGACTATGAAATAATATTTATATTCTATATAAGCTCTGTGATAGTCTCTGCTGTCGCATTAGCATTTCACATTGCAATAGGCAGGCTTCAGAAAAATATATACAGCACAGACTCAGCACTTAATTATAAAGTTAACACCACACTTAAAAAATACGCAGGAACTGCCCTTATACTGTTAAGTGCCGTCAACACAATTGCATGGTCTTACACAGCCATTGCTACATTGATAACTGGCACTTTGATATCATCAACAATATTCGTGTATACATTTATTGAAATATTATCAGCAGGACTTCTCATCATTCCATTAATAATGGCAAGACATAAAAAAGATGAACTGTTATCTGCTGATAACAATATTGAATATATTGATGATGATGACTACTGGAAAACAGGATTTTACTATAATCCTACTGACAGAAGGACTTTTGTCCCAGACAGGCTGCAAAGTACCAACTATGCCTTAAACTATGCCAAAAAAGGAGCATGGATATTCACAGGTACTACAGCTGCAATAATAATTGCATGCTTTATATTTATGGCAGCTGTACTTCTTCCATTCATCAATCTTCACATTGATACAGAAATAACTGACGACACATTCACAGTATCAGCAGGTGGTTACACATCTAAATTGAATATTTCGGACATAACTGATATACAGTTACTTGATGAACTTCCAAAGGACCATTTTACCAGGGTCAATGGCGGTTCTACAGATACATACGATGTCGGCATATACAAGGGTGACACATATGGCAGATGCAGATTATATATCATGCACGGTGCATCACCAGTCATGATGATAAAGACTGATAACCAGCTCATATTCATGAACTCGCCAGAAGACGGCGTTATCAATAATCTGTACGAACAATTAAGCAGATAAATTTAATCAGGCTTATAGGACAAAATATGTTGATGGGTTAATCCCATTCAACACGTTCTGTTCTATAACTTTCAAACTACCCATGACCTTTAGGTCGTGGGTAGTTGACCTTTCTTTTATAAATCCTGCGCCTTATATATAGCATATCCCTCATAATAATAACTATGGTCTATGCCCTTCATATACACCTCTCTGTCTTCTACTTTATCAGTCAGAGCCTGTTTTAAAATATATTTTATCTCAATATCCTTTATCGGACTTCTCTCTATCGCGAGAAGATAATCTTCTTTGTCAACCTTGCTCCAGTCCACAACCCGGTTAAGCTCTTTTTTCAGAATCAGGTCAAGCCATATCCTTGTACTTCTGCCGTTGCCCTCCCTGAATGGATGAGCTATATTAATCTCAACATATTTTTCGATTATCTCATCAAATGTGGACTGCGGCATCTTCTCAACATTTTCTATAGCTGCCTGCAGATACATAACCGGTGCAAATCTGAAATTGCCCTTCGCCATATTGACAGTTCTTATTCTGCCTGCAAAATCATATATCTCATCAAACAAATACCTATGAATTGCTGAAAGCATTTTAAATGTTCCCGGTTCATAATTATCCAGATATCCATTCTCAAACAGTTCAACAGCCTTTTTCTTACTTATCTTTTCTTCCATTCTGGCTAATTCTGTGGAATCTGTGATGTTAAGTTTATTCTCTAAAGCCATAATGCTTTCCTTTCCGGATATCCATTGACATATCATATTTAATTATATCATTCCAGATTCACACTTGCAAAGATAATGTATTCAGCCCTGCAAAGATAATATATCACTTATTCCCATGCGGAAGTCTCACCCTGAACACTGCCCTCTTTAACTTCTCTCCATCAAATGGAATGAGCGGTGCAAGATAACTCTTACCCGATATTGTCTTGTTAAATGCAATCGCTGCAAGTCCAATCACACAGCCTGCCACAAATCCCGGCACATTAAATATTGCTGTGAGAATAAGCGTAAGCACTCTCACAAATTTCATGGCATATCCCATCTCAAAGCTTGCCTGTGAGTACGTTCCAACTGTGACAACTGCCATATAAAGCAGAGACTCTGTGTTAAACCAGCCTGAACTTACCGCATATTCACCGACAACAATACCTGCAACTATGCTCAGCGGAGTGGACAGAAGCGACGGCGTGTTGACAGCCGCCATTTTAAGTCCATCAACAGACATTTCCAGTATCAGAAGCTGCCACACAATCGGTACGGTTATGTCATCGCTCACCGTGATGAACGACAGCCACTCCGGAATCCATGACGGATTGTTGATAAGAAGAAGCCACACCGGCGTAAGAAGCATTGTAACAAATGTAAACACAAATCTCGACAATCTAAGATACGTTCCGATAACCGGCGCAAAATTATAATCATCCGCCTCTTCCACAAGGTCGAATATAGATGTCGGAATTATCATCACTGCCGGCGAATTATCCACAAGAACAACTATATTACCATCAAGTATCGCCGCTGCCGCGGTGTCCGGGCGTTCCGAATATTTAAACTTGGGAAACGGGCTTATCCATCTGTGAGGCAGAAGACATTCCGCAAGACTCTCGACATTCATTGTCAACGATTCAACCTTCACTTTAGAAATACGTTTTTTAATATTGTCAAGCAGACTCTTGTCAACAAGGTCACTTATATAGCACACCGCAACATCAGACCTCGAACGCTCTCCAACTGAATATATCTCCATACAGAATTTCTCATCACGTATACGTCTTCTAAGAAGTGCCGCATTATGAACCATCGTCTCAACAAAGCCATCTCTCGAACCTCTAAGCACACGGTCCTTCCATGGTTCCGACACATTTCTTGCAGGATACGTCCTGCAATCGATAAGCACCGCACTTTCAAATCCATCTATAAGCATGAGTGTGACGCCTGATAAAAATGCAGTCACCGCCTTTTCAACATCATCGCAGCATTCCGCCTCTGTGTATGGCATTCCTTTCACTAAAAATGTGTCGATATCGGGCAAATCTTCCGGTTTTAATGAGTAAAAAAACTGCATAAGCTTCTCTATCATATCTTCCTGCACAAATCCATCTATAAAGAAAAAACCGGCTTTTCTGCCGCCGATAACGATATTTCTTGTTAGAATATCGAAATTAGCTGGCACATTAAGCCGGTTATTGATAAGGGTCAGGTTTTCATCAAGTTTACTAGAAAATTTATTTTGTGACATAACAGCTCTCCCTTCAAGAAACACTTACTATTAAAGTGTTTCCTGAAAAGATACGCTTATTCATGTCAAATCACATGGTACATTTAACTACTGCAGATAGAAGTAAAATGTGCTATTCGTTCCTGAGTAGTAATCAGATCTGGAGCCGTTTCCATATATTCCTAAATCAATCTGATAGAAAGGCTTTGATGGATCAATTGTTATGCTGTTATCAAAATTATTAAGTTTATCCTTTACCTCTTCCAGCATGCCTGACACTGATGTCATATCTTTATCATCACCATGATATGCCTTTTTGCTTTTTGACTCACCATCTTCACCATATATAGAATCTGAGAACAAAACATCCTGTGTTGCATTAGGAATATCAATTCTATATATATTCAGCTGTACAGAATCAGCTATAATCTGTGTGATAGAATCATTATCTATTGAATTGATTATTATACTTCTGGCTTTCTCAAAGTTAACTCCCTCTGTTATAAGGGATTTGCTCTTTTCACTAACCATCTTCATATACATTGATGTTGTCTTTGGAATAGCTGATGTAAGAGGCACTCTTATATTCCATTCAACGCCATCTTCTACGAATTTAACTCTTAATTTATCACATACACCAGATGCCTGTCTTGCTGTCATATATGTCGTAAAGTCTGTATTTCTAATCTCTTCCTTTGCTGATTCGTATATCTTCTTAGCCTCTTTCTGGTCAAGCGGCACATCATTATTAAATCCGATACTTACTCCATTAGAGTCTGGCAGACTAAGATATATATTCTGATACTCCTCAGACTTACTAAGACTGTTAATTATGTCATTGTACTGTTTTGAATTAATAAGGATTTTTCTATGTCTTCCAAGCAATCCATCCTTAAAATATATATCTATATCATATACCCTGACATCCTTTGAATTGTACATGTCAATTCTGCTCTTTCCCTTACAGTTATCATATGCGTCAACGAACTTTTTAATAGCTTCCTTGTCCTTTATCTTAAAAGATGAAAGCTTGGTATTATAATAATTATCCCATGAATAATTCGAGTTGAATCTATAATCACCTGATTCAATCTTTACATATGATATCTTATCTGCATCAGGATTATATGCTTTCATTCTGCCAGCACCTATTGCAATAATTCCAGTAAATACAATCGAGCATACAAAAGCTGCTACAAATGATATGGCTGTCTTTTTCAATAACAGTGTCTTGTCACCTGTGAGCAGTTCATATACAAGCATTGCAATGAATGCTCCAATAATAACAAGACCTACAGGCAATACTACATCAACAAAAGACATAGCATCCAATGAAGTCACAACTGCTAACACAGCAAAATCAAGAATAATAAATCCAATAATAGTTCTTATAGCAAACTGTGCTTTATTGCCTACTGTCGCCTTGCCTGCTATCTCACTCTTTCTTCTGTTAAAGAAATATAAACCAATAGCAGCATATATAACAGCAAGCACAACTGTGTAAAGCATATTTGGCCTATTAGTCAGTGTTCCAGTAAATCCACCTGTTGTATAACCCCCGGTACCAAATCCCAGAATACTACCAAATACAACATTTACAAGCATATTTCTCATTGTTCCAATCACTGGAACTGTAACTGTGTCTGATGCATATTCAAACATATTATTAACTGTAAAAATCATCAACTGGCTCAATGTCGCTGGAAGGAACATGATAAGTCCTGAAAGACATATATTGCTGATAAGATTACCAGTAACTGAACATGCTAGCACAATAGATGCACCACATATCAGGTTACATACCACTATTCCCACAAATGTCCATATAAGTGACGAAACAGAATATACAAAATACTCATGATATATAGCCATTGGCACTGCAACTGCCACAAATACAGCAGCGAACATAATTAACTGCCATGCTAATACTGCCGCAAGCTTTGTAAGATACATGTTAAGTCTTGTGTATGGCAGTGAATTATAGAAATCTGAGCTGTTTCTCTTATTATTATAATTAAATGCCATGAGCATAAGTATAGGTGTTACTACAATAAATGTAGCTATTAATACAGGAAAATCTGATATAGTAACTGATGTAGCAGTAATATCTCCTGTCTGCTTGAAATAATCAAGATTAGCTGAACCATGAGAGATTAATGTAAAAAGCGGTATTACTGCCATTATGATAGCAGCAAGTATTCCCACAAGCTTTAACTGAAGAAAATTATTGACAAACAACGGTATGCTAAACACTTTCTTATTATTCATCTTCCTTCACCTCCATCTGCTTATCAAATTCATATCCTAACGCTTCCATCTCATATGTGAATACTTCTTCCAATGTGAGTGGCAGCACATCTAATACAATAGGATTCATTGCCCTGAATCTCTCAACCATCTGCTCTCTGTCGCCATTGACTATCATGTTGGCAACTGAACCCATCTGACGGTATCTTGTTATATTCATATCCCAGAACTTACTCTCATTAAATTCATGGTCAAATGCAACCTGAACCTTGAACTGTGTAGTCTTCATCTCCAATACATCACTGTCAAGCACAAGTCCGCCCTTGTGAAGCAGTGCAAGATGGTCGCATATATCCTCAAGCTCTCTCAAAGAATGTGATGTAACTATAATTGTTGAATTCTTCTCTGCCACATCATCACATATAAGCTTCTTGACAAGATTTCTCATAACCGGGTCAAGTCCGTCAAATGTCTCATCAAAGAACATATATTTTGCTCTTGTTGAAAGTGTTAGAATAATCGCCGCCTGTCTTTTCATTCCCTTAGAGAAATTCGCTATATTCTTATCAGGGTCAAGTTTGAATATTCCAGTAAGCTCCTTGAATCTTTCCATGTCGAAACTGTCAATAAGTCTGGCGTACATCTTCGCCATCTTATTCATGCTTGCCCCCGGAAGAAAATATAAATCATCTGCAACAAATGCTATGCTGCTCTTAGCCACCGGATTCTCATATACTGGTTCATCATCAATATACGCAAGTCCCGAGTCAGGCTTATATATTCCAGCAAGTACTCTTAAAAATGTTGACTTACCAGCACCATTTGATCCTACAAGCCCATATACACAGCCATCCAGAATATTGCAGCTAACTTCATCCAACGCCACAAACGAATCAAACTTCTTAGTTATGCCCGCCGCTCTAATCATTATCTTTCACCTCTGCTCCCTCATATTTGTTGTTAAAACATTCATCGACTATATCAATCAGCTCCTGCTTCGATACGCCAGCAATAATAAGCCCCGAAACCATCTCCCTGAACTCTGACAGTTTATCCTTGGCTAACACACTGGCTTTCTCCACAGCATCATCAGCAATAAATGCCCCCTTTCCCGGCACCGTGATAATAACCCCTCTTCTTTCAAGCTCCGAATATGCTTTCTGAATTGTATTCGGGTTAATCGCAAGCTGCATCGAAAGCCCTCTCACTGACGGCATCTTAGTTCCCGAAGCCATAATCTTCATAAGAACCTTCTGCTCAACCTGATTAATAACCTGTTCATAAACCGGTACTCGAGACATCAAGTCAATTACAAACATGTTATCACTCATAATATTCCCTCCGATAATATTTTGTTGCAACTGTACTATGTATGTTAGTACAGTTGATATATATAAAATATCCCCTCATGCCATTTTTGTCAAGAGGGGATTAAAAGAATTATAAAAAAATATATAAAAAATGTAACCGACGCGGGTAGAAACCATTAATTGCGTATTCGCGCGCCCTGTGTGCGAACAGCCCCACCGCCTCACAGCCTGCAGCACCCTGTCTGCGTATGCTTACTTCAC
>URGC01000109.1 GCA_900547255.1 uncultured Eubacterium sp.
TTTTTCATTATGATACGCTAATTCAAACGGATACGGGGTCAGGTTATATTTTAAATTTATATTGCCAAGACACACATCAACATCATGCTCATTAGGATTTCTCAATTTTACCATTGCCACTACCACACGATGTTCACTATCAACTTCTCTTTCGGAAACCAGTTGCGCTCCATCATCCATATATACATTCTCTACATCATCAATTTCTTCTGGAATCTGTTGCGACACATAATAATCTTCTAGTTTAACGTACATCTTTATCGCAGTTCCATTTTCTAAATCAATATCCTCGCACGGCAGTTCTACTTTTTCCGTATAACATGGCATATTATTAACATACTCATATGACGCTTCTGTGTTAGAGGGAGCTATCGTTGGAACTGCTATTCCTGCCACTGGTTGTTCCAGCATGGTTTCACCACCTGCTGTTTCACGCTGAATACTGTCAAGCTGATTTACACTCTTTATATGATTCAGCTTGTCTTTATTTTCATAGCTTATTATTATCAACAGAACAACACCAAGTACAATGATTGTCATATTAGTCAGCACTCTCTTCATCAACTTAACCCCCTCACTGCATCTTACAGATGATCTGTACGTTATATATAACATATATGTATGATGCAATAAGTCCACACCATAATATCAAATTATAATTATTTATTTTCTGTATCCATTGCATAGAAATCAGGCTCAGTATATATATACTTATAAATATAATATTGCACCTTAATTTAGTATCTGCATGATAACCGCCTGTATATGTTCTTACTGTCATTATGCAGATAATATATATAATTCCAAATATTATTTTATGAGCTAATACGCTAACAAAAATGACATTTATTACTTCTATCAAAGTGGATATTAGCAATTCTAATCCATATGCACATATTTCCTGCATATCACGTTCCAGAATTTCATGTCTATATAAAAAAGCAGCTATACTTTCCGCTATATGAGCCATGATTTGTCTCCCCTCAACCTTTGCTCTTATAGTTTCAGCATAACTGCTTGCATATTTATTTTCAATACACTTAACGTGAATCAGGCTTTTTTAACGTGAATCAGAAAATATTTTTTATATCCCACCACAAATGTAATCACTGCCACAACATTAATTCCCAGCACAATTGCTCCAAATGAATATATCCTGAACAGTATCTGCCATGTAATTCCCCCTTATTACATTCTCTTCAAACTATTTTATATATCTAAGCACAATCTTCTTAATCTCATATAACTTATCAAGCGCAGACTGACTGTCCACAAAAAACTCATACATCTTTAATTCTTCATAATTATAACTCTTAGCCACATCAATATATTCTGTACACTTCCTAACATCACAGCTCACCGCCCCAATTGGAAAATTATTGTAATAATAAGTGCCATACCCATTTTCGACTCTGTCAAGAACAACTATATATGATGCATCTTCTGCCATAATATTAGTTCTTCCCCAGTTATATAAAACATCTGTCTCTTTCTTATACCAGAAGCCATTGTATGATATTATATTAATCCGTTCCTGTAATATATCCTCTCCCTTAATGCAGTTCTTAACCAAGACCTCCTGCACTATACATGTATCAGACAGCCGCATCTTTCCTGTAGGAACAACTTCTAATATACAATTGCTTTTCTCCAGGCTTTGCTTAATCATATCTGTATCAGGGACATTATCTTCACGAAAAACTCCAAAAAACATAAAATCTGTCTTTAATAGTTCATCTTCACAATTCTGTCCAATAACCTCTCTGTAGCTGAGTGAAAACCGCACTCCTAATGCAAATGCAGACAAAATAACGCTTATAACAGCAAGCACTGTAATTCTGCGTTTCAGCATAGCACACCATCCTTCAGACCTAGAACTATATCGCACAAACCATCTATATCATGTTCATAATGGCTTGCGATAATAATTATCCTGCCAGCCTCTTTATTCTCATGCACAATATCGTGAAGCATCTGGACACCTGATGAATCGAGCGAATTAGTCGGCTCGTCCAATATAAGCACGTCTGGATTTTCCATTATTGCCTGTGCTATAAGCAGTCTTTTTCTCATGCCAAGCGAATAATTTTTAATTTTATCTTTGTTATCTGGGTTCAATCCAACCTTTTTCATGCACTCTCTTATGCATTTCTCATCAACAAGTTTTCTAAAACCTGCAAGATATATGAGATTTTCTAATCCTGACATGTTCATAATCAAATCACAGCCATCTATAACACATGCCATATCAGGCTTTACAGAAGCCACTTTATTAGCAACAGCTTTATTTTCAGGAATACCTCCAAACGAAACTTTTCCAGAATCAGGTTTCATCATTCCAAGTATCATCTTTAAAAGCACACTTTTACCTGCCCCATTGCCACCAACTATTCCATACACATTGCCAGAAGCAAATTCATAACTTGCCCCTTTTATAACCTCGTTATTCTTAAAATTCTTCACAAGATTATCTATCTTTATAGTTAACCCCATCATAGTTCCTTTCTTTTGCATACATTTACCGCCATCATTATCTCTAGTACTGTTATGACAAACATTCTGCCTGATGCCATAAAAGTTTGTATTAAATCCATATTGATAATCGTAACTGACATCACTGGATTAACTACAAACCAGTGACTATTAATGAATGACATGTCTGAAAATGACATAGATATAAACGATAGTCCCAACACTAATACAATAATAAATAACACCGCTATTCTCTCATCTGCAAACAAGGCAGCAACAGCCGTTATAATTCCAAAAACTATACATCCATACACTATTGCCACAACAGCCTTTACCAGCAAAATCAGTAGATAATCATTAACTTCCAGACCTGCACGACATGAAAACATAGATAACAGCATTAACATAGAACAATAACACATTGAAAATACTATCTGCCTGATACAGACATTTATAAGACATTTCGCAAAAAATATTCTTTTAGAGGCAATTCTTCCAAATGTGTACACTGTGTAATATTTTTTGATATCCATGCTGCACAGATAACATGAAAGAATAATTGCAAACAGCACATTGATAACCAGAAAAAAGTGCTTGTCTCCAAGAAAATTTTTCACATCAAACAGCAAGTTCACAAACACCATCTGTACGTCATCATTGCGAAGATACAACATTTCAATTCCACTTATAACAGCATATAAGCATCCCACAATTGCAGTATTTAATATAGATTTTCTCTTCATCTGTATGCGTCCTTTATAATCTTCCCTGCTTTGTTATCTTGTATTTTACGATAACAACGCTTATAAGAAGCATCAGCATCATAAATATGATAGTTGGTATTCCACTCTGCCATCCAATAATTGATGCTGTCACGTCACCATATATGTCATATCCAGTCGCAAGATATATCTGCAAAATTGTATACGACATTATTCCAGCTACAAGTATCATATGTATCTTTTTCTTTACGACTATAGATACCGCATAGAAAAACACTGCCATCACACTGCAAAATATTGAAAAAATCAGCGACATAATTAACAGATATATAATCGGATTCAACGCATATAATTTCACAAAATGTGTCCTGTAGCCTGACTGTATATTAAGCCAGTAACTTTCAGTATACCGCGTTCCAAGGACTGTCTTATCGCTCTGTGGATAGCTTACAAATAACAAAGCTGTCGATATAACTACACTTAATAATATCTCTAAAAAAGTACCTATGGCACAGCTTGTCGCACCTGATATGTAATATGACTTCATATCAATTCTGCTATTATAATAATTTATTGTTCCACGCTCTCTATCTGTCAGTGTCTGCATGCCTTATGTCAACATACACACAAATGGTATCAACACGGAAAAAACTGCCCAGAAAGAATTGTTACTGTTATAAATATACAGATCTGTCACAGTCATAATTCCAAGTGCACTTTTTCCATAATATGTAATTCCATAATGTATTATATTAATTATTGAATATGCACTGACAATTGCCGCACTAATCCAGAAATAAGGCTGACGTATAAGCATATAAAGCTGATTTCTTATGTATAATTTCAATTATCTTCTCCTCATCTGACTCCAAGCCATCTTTCAATCTCATCCAGTGAATCATTTTCATTCCTTAAATCAAGAATATATTGACTGCCATCTCGTTCCCCTGTGATTGCAAGATTGTAATTCAACCCTTGTAGATAATATTTATTCTCATGGGCTGTATAAACGCTTTCATCAAATATAAGAAACCATAATCTGATGTCATTATATTTATCAAGATTCTTATATTCGCCACTCTCTGATGCCACTGGTTCACTGCCAGTAACATACTTCCAATCATCCGCTGTCATCTTTTTGGCAGCCTTTAATTCAATATGTTCCACACTTGTAATGCCTTCTTTATTATCAATCTGCTTCTGTGTAATTTCCGAGCGGATATCTTCTGAAAAACATTCTTCTAATGAACTCCATTCATGTGAATTAATCTTATCTACATACATTGCAAGCGCCGGATTTTCCTTAACAACCTGCTTTACTGTACTTTCATCTTCTAATCCAAACGTGTTACTATCAGACAATGATGTTGACTGTTGTGTAGACGCACTATTGCCTGATTGTGCGCAACCTGTTATAAATACTGCGCTTGCCACAATAACGCCGATTGTTCTAAATACCCTTTTCATATTTTTCACCTGTCTTTTGTAATCATTTATTAATACATAAAATACTTTTATCCTATGTTACAATATCAGACATAATCCCCCACTTCAATATGTCCTGCACGAACTGCACAAAATCAAGCATGAACTGCACATAAAATTTTAAGGCACGCTCCATTTTCCAATTTAATTAAAACAAGCTGGACGAAATAAAACATTTCATCCAGCTTATCAACTATGTTGTCATCTTTGATTGTATATTAATACTAATATATCCTTTATACTATTAGTTATCAACTTCTAATTATCTGTCCAGTTACAGCATCTATATATCCTGTCATTTCTCTTACAAAATCGTATGTCACGCCTTCCTTCTCGTATGAACCTGTAACCTCATATGTGTATATCCATACTGGCTTAATAACTGCCGTATCTTCCACGCCTTTTCTATATATAATGTACTCAAGTGAAAGTGTCTTGAAATCAATGTTATCCATAGCCTTATATGTTTCATCTGATGCGAGTACATTAATAGCTGCATCTGAATCAATTACATTTACGTCCTCTGATGATATTGCATCTGCCATATAGGAAGTTGACATCTGAACAACACCATTTTTGCCAACTGCGAACACAACTGAGGCTGACCTAAGACCATTATCATGATTTACGGAATTGGTTACTGAAACTGGAATTCCATCTATCTCCTGATTAAATACGAGGTAATACACTTCATCTGATTTGCTCCATGTAGAAAGATTGCCGTACTTGTCCATTCCTCTTTCTGGCTTTTCTTCTATTAATCTGTTGGCATTATCCATATCCATTGCAACGCACATATATGGCTGGCCGCTTAATTTAATGCCAACTATCTCAGCCATTGTCTTAGCTGCTTCTATGGCTTTTTCCTTAGATACGCCTTCTATCGCTTCATTAGGGAACATCTTGCTAATCTCTTCATCATCAAGATATGCATTGCCGGACTTGTTCTCCAGGAAAAATGTGTACTGTCTTGCTATTGCCTGCTTAGTGTTATAAGACACATTGTATCCACCACTCTGGACATTATATGCAAAATATGAGCCATCTGAATAATTGCAGTTGTAATAGCTCTCGCCATGTCTTATTCCTGTTATTGAATTGCCAGCTTTAAGCTCTTCACTAATCCTTGCCAACTGTTCATCGCTAAATGCGAACTGCTTGACATTATACTGTCTCCAGTTCACTCCACTATTATTATTAACAACGAGATTCTGCATTTTATCTTTTGATGCTGAATCATTATCTGCCGCCAAAGCTATGCCGGAATTGCCATCTTCATTTGCATATCCTTTATTAGCTGAAACTAATGGGCTGACAACCAGTCCTGCTGCTACCAACATTGTTACTGCTATTAAATTTAATTTTTTCATATAAAAAATCCTCCTATTTCATAATATTTGCTTCACCGCTTACCGCGTTAACTATATATGTTATATGTGTATGTGAATCGTATGTTTTACCATCCATATATCCATCAACAACCCAATATGGGTCTACATGATATTCCTGATTTGAATTCATAACATCAGCACTCTTTGCAACTGGAATATACGCAAGATATATACTATCTTTTTCCTCTTTGCTGATATTATATGGAAATCCAAATTTATCATGAAGTATTCTAAGTGCTTCATCTACACTGCATCTTTCTCCAACTCTGACATTTTCAGATACATTATCATACACACCTGATATGCACATATATTTAACGCCATCTCTTCCAACTGCTATGCTTGCAATATGTGCCTTTGCATAATATGAACCATCTCCTATATAGTCAGCTATAAGTGCCAAATCATTGTATGTAATGTTATATTCCATGTAATACACTTCATCTTGTGCACTCCATCTATAACTGCTGTCTTTCTTTCCATGCATGTTTAATAGTTCCTCTTTTGAATCAAGATATGCATTAATGTGTTCTGCATCATAGACATATACTTTTGATGGTTCGGCACTTACATTGACATCCTCATATATTCCAAATATCTCTGCCGCCATGCTCTTCGCCTGTTCTAATGAAAAGCCATCTAATTCACTTAATGGAAAGTCATCAGAAGGATTCTGGCTTATATCACTTATATAATACTGGTAGCCTAATTTATCTGCATCTGATGCCCTATATACAATATGATTACCATCCTGATAATCTGACCCATCAGCAAATGTATATCTGTATCTTGCACCATCAGCATACAATTCCTGATAAACAACTCCCGTGTCTGATATACCTGCCAGCATACCAGCGTTTTTTTCTGATATCTCCTTGTCTGCTTTCCTTGTGCTAAAAACAGCATCGTGTGTACTATTATCATCATATGTCTGCTGTTTAAATCCAGCCAGACTAAGTGTTGCCAATAAAAGTGCTGCACATATCTTAACTCTGTACATAAAAATACCCCCTTGTATATTATTTATTATGTAAGCTGCTCACATTCATATATACGAGAGGGTGATATATTTGGTTTGAATTTTTACAAATATTTTTTCTATATTTTCATTATTATATATGTACTATTTAATATTAATATGATAAAATATATTTTGTTACTACTCCCTGGTGCAGAAAGGGGGTGTGTCATATTGAATCATTTTTCATCATTTATACTTTCTATCTTGGCGAGTATAGTTGCCTACTATATTTGCAAATGGCTGGATAGATAAGATATGCAGTAGTCAGCCTAAGGCTTAAGCCACCTTCACAAAAATGGAATAGAAAGACCTCGATGCTGCAACATCGAGGTCTTTTGCGTGTCATATAAAACGCATTTTCATCATTTTGCCTAAATATATTATAGCACTAGTATTTAGACATTTCAAGTATACTCAATAAATAATTATTTATGCCTCTGTCTTATGAATTCACCACATTATTCTTAAGATACCCAAGTGCCTTATTCACTTGTGGAAGCATGATTATAATAATTGTTATAACTGCCTCCGCTCCTATATATGAGCCATTATATGCAAGCGAATAAAGAATTGAGCTGTTAAAAAATTCTGGTGTATACACTGCAAAGAATACAACTCCTGAAAGGAATGCAAAGAATAATCTGCCACAAGTCCTACTTTAAGTCCGAACCAGTATCCGATAAGCACGATGAATAACATACTAAGCAATGTAACTGAGCCGCCCATAGGCAGTGAAAATATCTTAATCATTGAAGTAACAACTGACGATAACGATGTTGCTGCTACCAAAGATAAACTCACAACACTGATAATTATATTTTTTAATTTCATATCTAACCAGGGA
>URGC01000110.1 GCA_900547255.1 uncultured Eubacterium sp.
GCTGCTCACGCAGGTTGGCTAAAAGACCCTAACCTGGCAGAATGGAGGAAAGATATGCCGTCAACATTTTTTGGATTAACAATTGCATATTCAGGACTGCAGGCAGCTAACACTTCTCTTAATGTAGCTGGCCACAATATTTCTAATATTAACACTGATGGATACACAAAACAGCAGGCAGATAAAAGCGCAGCAGATGCGATAAGAACATATAACAGGACAGGTACATTAGGAAGTGGTGTGACTGTAACTAAAATCAGACAGTTAAGAGACAGCTACTATGATGTTAAATACCGTAATAATCAGGCTTATTATGGACAGTATTCATCTAAGAATAATTACATGACACAGATACAGGATTATCTTAATGAGTTTACACTTCAGGGATATACAACAGAGTATAATAACTTCTTTAAGGCTGTTAACCAGCTTACACTTACACCGGGAGATGCTTCATCTAAGAACCAGCTCATTAACAATGCCAAGAGTATGATGGATTACTTTAATACATTGAGTACTAACCTCAAGAAGGTTCAGGAAGATGCTAATAACGAGATAAAGGATTCGGTTCAGCATATCAATTCACTTGCAAAGAATATATCATCTCTTAACAGACAGATTAATGAGATAGAAGTACACTCAGGTGATGCGAATGACTTAAGAGATAAGAGAAATGCTCTGGTAGATGAGCTTTCAGCTATTGTTAATATAGAAGTTAATGAAAAAGAGCTTGGTAATAATGTTACAGATTATGAAGTAAGAATTAATGGACAGACACTTGTATCTGGCAATGATTACTATCAGTTACAGACAGTTTCAAGAAAAGACCCTAGAAATGCATCTGATGCAGATGGATTATATGATGTGAAGTGGGAATCAGGACAGCCGTTTGATATATACAGCTCATCACTGAGTGGAGAACTTAAAGCTCTTGTTGATATAAGAGATGGTAACAATGGTGAGATTGAAAGTGTAACTACTAGAAAAGATCTCAGCGGAGAATGTATATTAGAGACCAAAGCTCAGGTTAATGATAACATACAGTACAAGGGTGTTCCTTATTATCAGTCACAGCTTAACAAGTATGTACAGATATTCTCAGATGCTGTAAACCAGATATTTACTGGTAAGGCATATAACAGTACTACTAAACAGTATGACCAGACATCTACAACTTACACATCTGACGGAAAGAATACAGGAATTCCTTTGTTTGTTGCAAAATCATCAGGACTGCCTGTGTCAGCAAGCAATATTACAGTTAATAGTGCATTATTAGAAAATGCAGATTTACTTGCAGTTAAGGAAAGTCTTGCAACAGGTGAGGCTAATGCAACAGTAATGGAGAAGCTGAATAAGCTCCAGACAGAAACAATATTTGAGGGTGGTACATCAAGCTATTATCTTGAGAGTATTGTCAGTGATATGTCAATAGATGCACAGAAGGCAACTAACCTGTACAAGAATTACAACAATCTTAAGACAACAATCCATAATCAGAGGTTATCGGTTATGGGTGTTGATACAGATGAGGAAGCTATGGATCTTGTAAAGTTCCAGCAGGCATACAATCTTAATTCTAAGATGCTTTCAGTAATGAATCAGATATATGATAAGCTTATTAACCAGACAGGGGTATAGTGCTTAGAAAGGCGGTTTAAAATATGAGAATTACTAATCAGATGATGATTAACAGTACAATGTCCAATATACAGATTAACAAGAATCAGTTAAATACAATGGACACACAGTTATCAACACAGAAGAAGATAAACAAGCCATCAGAGGATCCAATCATAGCTATCAGGGCACTCAGATTAAGAACAAGTCTTGATCAGGTTACACAGTATCTTACTAAGAATATTCCAGATGCGGAATCATGGCTTAGCACAACACAGGGTGCAATGGATGAGGCATATAATGTTATCACAGCGTTAAATGGATACTGTACACAGGGCTCTACAGACTCATATTCATCATCAGAGAGAAATACAATTGCAGCCAGTCTTGAGAAGCTTAAAGCTGCATTTTATGCTGAAGGTGATGTTGAGTATGCGGGAAGATACTGCTTTACAGGCTATATGACAGATACACCTCTTAATTATCAGTCTAATGAGGATGCCAAGGATGTTGATTATATAATCACAGAGAAGTTTACAAGGGATGACCTTGATACTAAGACTGCATATGAGCATTTTTATGAGACAGATGATATTCTTAAGCTTAAATATGAGACAGATGCAGATGGTAATGTAGTTACACCAAGTTCTAAAGATGTACACAGAGTAAGGCTTGGATATAAGGATCTTGATGCTGCTATTAAGAAGAACACAAAGGATCCGGCGACTGGTACAATTACAACAACAACAGAGCCATTTAAGCTTACATTGACAGATAGTCAGGGTAAAACATCAACAATAAATGTTACGCCAATAACAACAACAGCAAAAACGGTAAAAGAGCAGGATAATTACGTACCTAAGGCAGGTGAGGCCGTTTTCAATCCAACAACAGGAGAAATTCTTCTTGCAGACGATGTATATGAGAAGTTATATGCAGCAAAGGATTTTTCATTCACATATGAAAAGAGCAACTTTGTTAAAGGTGATCAGAATCCAGTAATGTATTTTGACTGTGTCAATAATAATAAAGATGATTATTATTTTGGGGTTGAGTATACCAAGCAGAGCGAAGATATAGAGTATAATATCAACTTTTCACAGAAGTTAAAGGTTAATACAGAGGCGAGTGATGCGTTTAATATTAATCTTGGAAGAGATATAGATGACCTTGTGACATCAGTTAATAATGTTCTTGATATTGAGAATCAGATAGCAAAAGTTGAGAGCATGATGCAGGAGACAAGATACAGCGATGAGACTTCACAGAAAAAGCTTACAGCTATGAAGGAAGGACTTACAAAGCAGAAAGAACTTGCTGAAAGTAAGATGACAGCAGCGTTCGAGCATGGTATCAGCTGCTTCCAGGGATATCAGCAGGAGATATCACTTGCAAAAGCGGATTCAGGTAACAGAACAACTAGACTCAATCTTACTAAGAGCAGACTTACAGAGCAGAAGACTAATTTCAGTAATCTGAAATCACAGAATGAGGATATTGATCTTGAGGAAGTCGTTGTAGGATATTCAGCTGCACAGCTTGTTTATAATGCATCTCTTTCAGCAGCAAGCAAGGTAGTTCAGCAGACACTTCTTGATTTCCTGTAAAATGAAATCCGGTTATAATAGCTGGCAGACTAAGAAAGGTGTGGTAAAGTAATGAAGGTACAGACTAAATGGTTTGGGGATATGGAGATAAGTGAGGATAAAATCTTCACATTTGAAAAGGGAATAATTGGATTTGAAAGCTTCAAAAGCTTTACAATTGTATATGATGCTGAAAAAGGAGATAAGGCATCTATATACTGGTTACAGTCAACAGAGGAACCATCGCTTGCGATACCTGTAATTGCGCCAGGTGTTGTAAAAGATGACTATGATCCGATAGTTGAGGATGAGCTTGTCAATTCTTTAGGACAGAATATCAGGGATGCACAGCTTGAGGTGCTTATTACAATTACAGTACCAGAGGACTTTAAGAAGATGACATGCAATCTCAAAGCTCCGATTATTCTTAATACTGATACAATGAAGGGAATTCAGGTTATTGCGGATAATGATGATTATATGGTTCGCTTTCCAATCTACGACATATTAGAGAGCAGGAATAGAAAGGACGGTGAATAGGATGCTGGCATTATCGAGAAAAAAAGATGAAGCAATAGTTATCAATGATGATATAGAGATAACTGTTATTGAGATTAAAGGTGATCAGGTTAAGCTGGGAATAACAGCACCTAAATCAGTTCCTATATACCGAAAGGAAGTTTATGCACAGATTCAGACAGCTAATAAAGAGGCTGTTGCATCTGTAGATATTAAGAGCCTTAACAAGCTTTTTGGTAAGTAAATAAAGGCTAATTATATAATTATTTTAGTATACATGGTTAATTAAATTAAACAAATTCCGATATAAAAGCTATAAAGCGAACAAAAGAATTGGTATTGATTACACACGGAGGTGGCAATAATGGCAATTGATTCTATAAGCAGAGTTGCGAATACGGGTTATACATCAACATCAACCAAAACAGTCAATGAGACAGCACAGGTTAATGATGCAGCTCAGGCATCAGCAGAGGTTAAGAGTAACGCAGATGCATCAACAGTTACAATGGCAGCTAAACAGCAGTCCGCTGACAATTCAGGAGATAATAAAAGCAATAATAATTCTGAACAGAAGCAGACAACAATGAAAGATGTAAGTGAGATTAATAAAGTTATTAATCGAAATACGGTTGCGGAGTTTGGTTATAATGAACCAACTAACAGGATAACTATTAAGATTAAGGACAAAGAGACAGATGAAGTAATCAAGGAAATTCCTTCAGAAAAGGCTCTTGAGATGCTTGCCAAAGCATGGGAGTTAGCAGGAATTCTTGTTGATGAAAAGAGGTAATCTGTCTTAATAACTGATTTGAAGGCACATGGAGGTGCGGAAGGAGTTATATTATGGCAATTAGAATGTCGGGATTACAGTCAGGTATGGATACAGAGACATTGGTCAATGCACTTGTATCTGGCTACAATGTTCAGAAAGATAATCTTGTAAAGGCACAGACAAAGCTTCAATGGAAGCAGGATGCATGGAAGAGTATGAATACAAGTATATACAGCTTCTATACAGGCAAGCTTTCTTCAGCACGTCTGTCAAAGACATATAACCTTAAGGCTGCGTCTATATCAGACAGCACTAAGGCTAAAGTTACTGCTAGTTCATCAGCAGTTAACGGAACACAGACACTTGAGATAAAGAAGCTTGCTTCTACAGGATATCTTACAGGTGGAGCTATAAGCAAGAAAGACTCAACTAAGGCAGATGGAAGTACCAGGCTTTCAGATATAACAGGCGGTACTACTGGCAATATAACAGTTACAGCCGATGGCAAATCAACAGATATAGCTTTAACAGATGATATGACAGTTAACCAGTTTGTTGTTAAGCTCAAGGATGCTGGTCTTAATGCAAGCTTTGATGAGAATAACCAGAGATTTTTCATAAGTGCACAGACATCTGGCGCAAGCCATGATTTTGCACTTACAGCATCAGATGATAATGGACTTAAGGCTTTACAGGGATTAGGTCTGTATACAGTTAATGATACAGAAACAGCAGAGTATAAGAAATGGGCTGCATATGCTAGTGATGCAGATGCACTTGAAGCTCTCAAGAAGAGTACATATGAAAGCAAAGCTATCAAATATGAAGATAGGGCTAAGACATATGCAGACAGATACAATAATGCAAATTCTGTAATTAAGGCAATGGAGTCTGATGATACATGGGTTAAGGGAGAGACAGTAGACAGCTATAACCAGAAAGCAGCAGATGCCAAGACTGCCTTGGAAACACAGTGGAGCAGCTACCTGAAAAAAGGTTCAGATGGAAATGTTATAAGAGATAAGGATGGCAATGCAGAATTTGATACTGATGCCATTGAAAAGGCAGGAAAAACTACAGAATTCGAAGCCCAGAAGAAACGTACGGAAGCTGTTGTTAATGGCGCTAAGAAATATGAAGATGCTAATAAGGAATTGGCTGCTGTTAAAGACTATGTTACACTTAATTCAGAAGGCGATGCAGAGGTTGACAAAGATAACATTAACGCTAATGTTAAATCAGAGGTCGATGCAGAGAATGCAACAATCAAGGCTGCTTCAGATCAGGCTATAGATAATAAGATAACTTATGCACAGTCTATGCTTGAGAAGATTAATAATGGTACACTTAAAGCAAGTGAAGGCGCAGTCAGAATTACAGGTCAGGATTCTGAGATTATACTTAATGGTGCTACATACACTAACAATACTAACAACTTCTCAATTAATGGACTTACTATCGAGGCAACAGCTCTTACAGGTAGTGCGGTAACAATCACAACTAACACTGATGTTGATGGTATATATAACAATATTAAAGATTTCTTTAAGGAATACAACAGCATTATAAAGGCAATGGATGAGGCATATAATGCTACAAGCGCCAAGGGTTATGAACCTCTTACAAGTGATGAAAAAGAGGCTATGACGGATGATGAAGTAGAAAAGTGGGAAAAGAAGATTAAAGATTCTCTTCTAAGAAAAGATTCTACTCTTGGCAGTGCATCTTCATCAATGAAGAACCTTATGGCACAGGCATTTGAGATTAATGGCAAGAAATATAGTCTTGCAAGCTTTGGCATAAAAACACAGGATTATTTTTCAGCAGGAACTAATGAGAAGGGTGTATATCACATAGATGGCGATTCTGATGATTCAGTATCAGCAGGTAATGATGATAAATTAAGAGCAGCTATTGCAAATGATCCAGATGCTGTGGTAGAATTCTTCTCAAAGCTTACAACAAGTGTATATAATGATTTAGGCAATAGAATGGCAAGTTCTTCTACAAGCAGTGCATTTACACTTTACAATGATAAGCAGATGGAAAAGGAATATTCTACATATACGACAAAGATATCAAGCAAGGAAGAAGAGATAACTACATGGGAGGACTACTACTATAAGAAGTTTTCTTCAATGGAGTCTGCGTTAGCTAAGCTTAATCAGACACAGTCATCTTTATCAGGATATTTCTCATAAATATTTTCTTGAAAGAAATTGGAGGATTGAGCAATGGCATTCAATCAGGCATACGGTAACGCATCATATGGCTCACCATATACATCAAGCGGCGGACATGGAAGTCAGGCATATGCTGATCAGTATAACAGAAATAAGATAATGACAGCATCGCCAGCAGAACTGACATTGTTATTATATGAAGGCGCAATAAAATTCTGCAATATTGCCTTGATGGGGCTTGAACAGAATGATTTACAGAAAGTTCATACCAACATTAAAAAGACAGAAGATATAATTGTTGAATTTCAGTCAACACTTAATCATAAATATCCTGTTGCAGAAGATTTTGATAAAATATATAAGTACATATATGACTTGCTTGTACAGGCTAATATCAAGAAAGATAAAGAACTTCTTGAAAGAGCACTCAATGAAATCCGCGGTATGAGGGATACATGGAAAGAAGTCATGGTACGGACAAAGAGTGGTAAATAGTATGGGCGATACGGATAATTATGTACAGATAATGACAGACAGCCTTATTATGAAAAAGAGTGTGCTTGAAAAAATAGTTGTTCTTAATGAGGAGCAGAAGAAAATTATTTCTTCCGATGATTTTGATGGCAATCTTTTCAGGGATAATGTTAATAAAAAGGCACAGCTGGTAGAAGAGATTAACAGGCTTGATGCTGGATTTGACGATTTGTTCAGACGCGTACGTCAAGTACTTGATGCAGACAAAGCATCTTACAGCAGCCAGATAGCATCTATGAAGATTCTGATTAAGGATGTCACAGAACTTGCTGTGAAAGTTGAAGCTGACGAGGCACGCAATAAGAAACTGGTTGAAAAAAAGTTTATAGAATTGAGAAAAGGTGTGCAGAAGGCTAAGACCAATGTCCAGAAAACTAACGCATATTATCAGAGCATGAATAAGCTGGATACATCTCCACAGTTCATGGATCAAAAAAAGTAAAATTTTTGTTTATAGCGGGGTTAAGTTTAAAAACGTAATTCCGATATAATAAATACAAAGAAACAAAACATAATTAAAATGTTTCTTTAAAACGTAGCATAAGCTACACAACAAAATAAAAGGTGGCATGGATGTCACTAATGTTTTTTCAAGGAGGAAAAAATTATGGTAGTACAGCACAATTTATCAGCAATGAACACAAGCAGACAGTTAAAC
>URGC01000111.1 GCA_900547255.1 uncultured Eubacterium sp.
AGGGGTACTACAATGTATAAGATTTTAAAATCTGAAAAACTGGCAGATAAGATATATCTTATGGATGTTGAAGCACCAAGAGTTGCTAAACATTGCCAGCCAGGACAGTTCATCATCGTTAAGCTTGATGAAAAGGGAGAGAGAATCCCATTAACAATTTGTGATTATAACAGAGAGAAGGGAATAGTTACAATAGTCTTCCAGACTATAGGTGTATCTACAACCAAGATGGCTGAGCTTAAGGCAGGGGATGCATTTGAGGATTTCGTAGGACCACTTGGATGCGCATCTGAGTTAATCTCTGAGGATATCGAAGAACTCAAGAAGAAAAGAATTGTATTTATAGCAGGTGGTGTTGGTACAGCACCAGTATATCCACAGGTTAAATGGCTTCATGAGCATGGAGTAGCAGCAGATGTTATCATCGGTGCTAAGAATAAGGATATGCTTATATTAGAGGATGAGATGAGAGCAGTAGCTGGTAATCTCTATGTTACAACTGATGATGGCAGCTATGTCCGCAAGGGTATGGGTACAGACGTATTAAAGGATCTTGTTAACAATGAGGGCAAGACATATGACCTCTGTATCGCAATCGGACCACTTATCATGATGAAGTTTGTCTGTCTGTTAACTAAGGAACTTGGTATTCCTACAGTTGTAAGTATGAACCCTATCATGGTTGATGGTACAGGTATGTGTGGTGCATGCCGACTTCAGGTTGGTGATGAGATTAAGTTTGCCTGTGTAGATGGACCAGAGTTTGATGGCCACAAGGTGGATTTTGATCAGGCTATGAAGCGTCAGCAGATGTATAAGACTGAGGAAGGCAGAGCTATGCTCAAGCTTACTGAGGGCGATACACATCATGGTGGATGCGGTCACTGTAACTAAGATAGGAGGTTAATGAACTAATGGATGTATTAAAGAAAGTTCCAGTCAGAGAGCAGGCTCCTGATGTAAGAAATAAAAACTTTGATGAGGTTTGTCTTGGATACAATATTGACGAGGCGAAAGAGGAAGCAGAGAGATGTCTGAACTGTAAGAATGCACAGTGTATTAAGGGATGTCCTGTTTCAATTAACATTCCTGGATTTATCGCTCAGGTTAAAGATGGTAATATTGAAGAGGCTTATAAGGTAATCAGTGAGTCTAGTGCACTTCCTGCTGTCTGTGGCCGTGTATGTCCACAGGAGAGCCAGTGTGAGGGTAAGTGTATAAGAGGCTTTAAGGGTGAGGCTATCTCAATCGGTAAGCTTGAGAGATTTGTAGCTGACTACGCAAGAGAGAATGGCATTAAGCCAGTTGTTACAGCAGAGAAGAAGAATAAGAAGGTTGCTGTTATCGGTTCAGGCCCTTCAGGTCTTACATGTGCTGGAGACCTTGCAAAGATGGGATATGATGTTACAATCTTCGAGGCACTTCATGAGCCAGGCGGAGTATTAGTATATGGTATTCCAGAGTTCCGTCTTCCTAAGAAGAGCGTTGTTGCAAGTGAGATAGAGAATGTTAAGGCATTAGGCGTTAAGATTGAGACTAACGTTATTATTGGTAAGTCTCTTACAATTGACCAGCTTCTTGAAGAGGAAGATTTTGATGCTGTATTTATCGGCTCAGGTGCAGGTCTTCCAAGATTCATGGGTATACCAGGTGAGAACGCTAATGGTGTATTTTCAGCTAATGAGTACCTTACAAGAAGTAACCTTATGAAGGCTTTCAGAGATGATTACGATACACCAATCGCAAGATTCAAGAAGGTTGCTATTGTAGGTGGTGGTAACGTTGCTATGGATGCTGCAAGAACAGCTTTAAGACTTGGAGCAGAAGTACATATCGTATATAGAAGAAGTGAGGCAGAGCTTCCAGCAAGAGCTGAGGAAGTACATCATGCTAAAGAAGAGGGCATTATATTTGACCTTCTTACTAACCCAACAGAGATTATCGCAGATGATAATGGATGGGTTAAGGGTATGAAATGTGTTAAGATGCAGTTAGGTGAGCCAGATGCATCTGGAAGACGTTCACCAGAGGTTATTCCAGGTTCTGAGTTCGTTATGGATCTTGATGCAGTTATCATGTCTCTTGGTACATCTCCTAACCCACTTATCAGTTCTACAACTAAGGGACTTGAGATTAATAAGAGAAAATGTATTGTAGCAAGCGAAGACACAGGTGCTACATCTAAGACAGGTGTATATGCCGGTGGTGATGCTGTTACGGGTGCAGCTACAGTTATTCTTGCTATGGGTGCTGGTAAGGCAGCCGCTAAGGGTATTGATGAATATCTTAGCAACAGATAAATTAAGAAAAATGTGATGATAAAAGCCGCTCTTAGCTCTTGAAATTCAAGGGCTTGGAGCGGCTTAATCTTTAACCATATTCAAATGCTGGATTATTAAATCATAATATTTAATAATAAACTACTGGAACAGCTTTTCAATGTACTGGTCAGCAATATTATCAACGAATTCATCATCAAGACCATCGAAATGTCCGTTGACAGCTTTCTTGATATAATCGTTTCTTTCAAAGTATTTCATCTCTTCTGTGAGGTCTGATGAATCAAAAGAACCATCAATATCAGTGGCAGTGACATTGTCATTAAGCCAGTCTAAAATCTTGGAAGAGTTATCATTTTCAATTGCAGCATTCTTTTTATCCTTACGTGAAGCTCTGAATGAGAGTATTCCGATAACAATGAATATGATAAACATAAGGCTTAATACAACAGCCATTAGAATTCCGGATGCATTCTTTAATGTGAAGAATTTAAGAACTCCTACAATATTGAGAATTACAACAACAAGCCCTGCAATTCCGAATAGCAGAAATGTTATTGCTGTGGAAAGGTTCTCCTGATATTTATCTTTTGATTTCTCATAATTGATACCAGTTGTGAGGTCTGAGAGAACATCAATATCATTCTCGTAATTTTCCATTGCCTCAGAATAAGTTTCCTTTGTTTTTTCGTTAGACATTTTGTTTACTTTTCTCCTTCTCGCATCTTTGCATTTGCTATGAATGTATCATATAATAGCATTTGCAGTTCTGATTATTATTTTTATATCATTATATTGGATAAATGTGAAAAAAGAAAGAAAAAAGTGTGAAAGGATGTATCATAGGCATGGAAAAATGTATTGATAAGGCAGTTCTTATTATAAGTGGCGGGCATATTGACAAGGACTGGCTGCAAAGCTGGATAGAAGAACATAGGATAGTATATTGCATAGCGGCTGACAAGGGGCTTGAGACAGCATATAAGATGGGTATTAAGATTGATTATATTCTGGGAGACTATGATTCTGTGGACAGCAATATTCTTGATATGTATAAGAACAATACAGAGGTCGTTACTTATCCGCCTGAGAAAGATTACACAGATACACATATAGCAGTAAAAAAGGGCATTGAAGTGATTAAGAGCATGAGTAGCATTGACGACATATGTCTGTATGTTGCAGGAGCAACTGGTACAAGAATAGACCACACAATGACTAATATATATGTGCTTAACGAGGCTCTAGAATCAGGCATTAAGGCATATGTGATTGATGAGTATAACAAAGTGTATATAAAAGATAAGACATTTAAAATAGATAAGAACACACAGTATGGAAAGTATGTATCATTCATTCCGATGACGGAGCAGGTTGAATTGTCTTTAACTGGTATGAAATATACAATATCACAATATATTCTTACGCAGGGCAAAAGCATATGCCAGTCTAATGAGATAGTTGATGATGAAGCAATTATTACCATTAATGGTGGAAAGATTGTTGTCGTAGAATCACATGACTAAATTTGGTGAAATATATGCAAAATTTGCTATTTTACTTGCATTTATAATGTGCCTTGTTATAAAATAAACAAAGCAAGTTTAAATTAATTTAGGGAGGTTTCGATGATGAGTAACACAACATCGGTGTCAGCTAGAGATAGAATTGAGTCTATTCTCGATGACAACAGTTTTGTTGAAATCGGCGCAGGTGTTAAAGCCAGAGCAACTGATTTTAACATAACAGCTAAGAATACTCTTTCAGACGGTGTAATTACCGGATATGGAGTTATTAATGGAAGTCTTGTGTATGTCTACAGCCAGGATGCTGCCGTTATGAACGGTACAATCGGCGAGATGCATGCAAGAAAAATTGCTGGATTATATGATATGGCCCTCAAGATGGGTGCTCCAGTAGTAGGTCTTATTGACTGTGCAGGTATCAGACTCCAGGAAGCAACAGATGCCTTAGCTGGTTTTGGCCTTGTATATAAGAAGATGACAGAGGCATCAGGAGTAATTCCACAGATTACAGCAGTTTATGGTAACTGTGGTGGTGGTCTTGCTGTATTAGCAGGTCTTTCAGATTTTACATTTATGGAAGAGAAGGACGCAAAGTTATTTGTTAATTCTCCTAATGCTCTTGATGGCAACTATAAAGAGAAGTTAGACACAGCCAGTGCCAAGTTCCAGGCAGAAGCTGGTGTTGTTGATTTTGTTGGTGATGCTGAGACAGTAGCTAATGGTATCAGACAGCTCGTTTCTATTTTACCAGCTAACAATGAGGATGCTTCATTTGTTGAGACTACAGATGATCTTAACAGAGTATGCTCTGATATGGCTGCTGAGATTGCAGATCCTGCATTAGCTCTTGCAGATATATCAGATGACAATCTTTTCGTTGAAGTTAAGGCTTCATATGCTAAAGAGATGGTTACTGGATTTATCCAGATTGATGGAGCAACAGTAGGTGCTGTAGCTAACAGAACAGCTCTCTATGATGAGAACGGTGAGAAGGCGGAAGAGTTTGCTCCTGTCCTTACAGTTGATGGCGCTTATAAGGCAGCTGATTTCGTTAATTTCTGTAACGCATTCGAGATTCCAGTTGTTACATTAACAGCAGTTAAGGGATTTGAAGCTAATGTAAGAAGCGAGAAGGCAATTGCCAAGGCTGTTGCTAAGCTTACATATGCATTTGCTAACGCTGATGTGCCTAAGATTAATGTATTAGTCGGACAGGCATACGGAAGCGCTTATGTATCAATGAACTCTAAGTCAATCGGTGCAGATATTACATATGCATGGCCAACAGCAAGCGTTGGAATGATGGATGCTGATATGGCAGTTAAGATTATGTATGCTGATGAGATAGCAGCTTCATCTGATGTAGCAGCTACAATAAGTGCTAAGACTGCTGAGTATCAGGCTTTACAGTCAAGCGTAGAGTCAGCAGCAGCAAGAGGATATGTTGATACAATCATTAATCCTGAAGATACAAGAAAGTACATTGCAGCATCGTTAGAGATGCTCTATACAAAGAGAGAGATTCGTTTCGATAAAAAGCATGGTACTGTATAATATAGGAGTAGAACAATATGAAGAAGATTAATTTTAAAAGATTCTCATTGTTGTTATGCATGATTGCCTGCATGTTTGCTTTAACAGCGTGTACAGACCAGATATCATCTAATGATGTTAAACTTATGAATAAGAAGACTGAGCTTTCAGAGGCTGAGTCAAGCATCGAGAAATGGTCTGTTGATGTTATCACATATCTGTCTAATTCAACAGATGAGAAGATTAAGGCTGATGCTAATGATGCACTTAATCTTGGCGATATCAATGGTAACTTCTATGTTGTTAATTCAAAGAACGGCATTAATACAGCAACAGTAGAATTCTATAACGGCTGGATTAAAACCAGAAGTGATTTAGGTTCCCTTGTTTCATTAGATGAAGGAACTATACAGTTAAGTTCAGAGACTGGAACTCTTTGTTCAGTAACAGTTGTTGCTACATATGAGAAGAGACAGTGTACATTCGAGCTTACATTTGATGAAGATTACAATCTTACAAGTGGTGCTATTAACCCAACTTATACAACAGGTGAGAAGGGCGAGAAGGCAGTGCTTAATACAGTAATCGGTATGGGTACTGTATTCGTTGTACTTATATTTATTTCATTTATTATCTCATTATTCAGGTATGTTAATGTTATTGGTGACAAGCTTTCTAAGAAGGATAAGACTCCTGAGACAGCAAGCAGTGTTGACAATGCAATAGCACAGATTGTATCTAATGAAGAGAATGAAGCAGATGACCTTGAGCTTGTTGCGGTTATTACAGCAGCTATAGCAGCCTCAGAGGGTACATCATCAGACGGACTTGTTGTTCGCTCAATTAGAAAGAGAAGATAGACGCTATTAAAGCTAAGGAGGATTTTAAAATGAAGAATTATACAATTACTGTTAATGGTAATGTTTATGATGTTACAGTTGAAGAAGGACAGACAAGTGGTGCTGTAAGTGCTCCTGTTAAAGCAGCAGCTCCAAAGGCAGCTCCTAAAGCTGCACCAGCAGCTCCAGCAGGTGCCCAGGGCGCAGTTAAGGTTGAAGCTCCAATGCAGGGTAAGATTTTAAAGGTTAATGCAGCAGCCGGCGCAGCCGTTAAAAAGGGTGACGTTTTAGTTGTTCTTGAGGCTATGAAGATGGAGAACGAAATCTGTGCTCCTCAGGATGGTACAGTTGCAACAGTTGAGTGTTCAGTTGGTGACTCAGTTGTGACAGGTAAAGTATTAGTTTCTCTTAACTAATCAATTTTCGTGAGTCATTAAACTGGAGGTTATGGAATGAGTTATATTATAACAACATTAGGAAACCTCATACAGCAGTCAGCCTTCTTTGGTTTAACCTGGGGCAATTATCTTATGATTGTTGTAGCATTGGTTTTCTTATATTTGGCTATTAAAAAAGGATATGAACCTCTGCTTTTAGTACCAATTTCATTTGGTATGCTGCTTGTTAATATGTATCCAGACATTATGTTAACTGTCGAGGATTCTAGCAACGGCGTAGGAGGTTTGTTACATTATTTCTATCTGCTCGATGAGTGGAGTATCTTACCATCACTTATTTTCTTAGGTGTTGGTGCGATGACAGACTTTGGCCCACTTATAGCAAACCCTAAGAGCTTTTTACTTGGAGCGGCTGCACAGTTCGGTATTTTCGCAGCTTATATCATCGCAATCTTTATGGGATTCCCTGATAAAGCAGCGGCAGCTATCTCTATCATCGGTGGTGCTGATGGCCCTACATCAATCTTCCTTGCTGGTAAGCTTGGACAGACAAAGTACATGGGACCTATCGCGGTAGCAGCATATTCATATATGTCACTGGTTCCAATTATCCAGCCACCTATTATGAAGCTTCTTACAACTGAGAAGGAAAGAAAGGTTAAGATGGAGCAGTTAAGACCTGTATCTAAGCTTGAGAGAATTCTTTTCCCTATCATTGTAACTATAGTAGTAGTACTTATTCTTCCTACAACAGCTCCACTTGTTGGTATGCTTATGTTAGGTAATCTTTTCAAAGAGAGTGGTGTTGTTAAGCAGCTTTCAGAGACAGCATCTAATGCTCTTATGTATATCGTAGTTATCATCCTTGGTACATCTGTTGGTGCAACAACAAGTGCTGAGGCATTCCTTAACTGGGATACATTAAAGATTGTTGCATTAGGACTTATTGCATTCGCATTTGGTACTGCAGCAGGTGTGTTATTTGGTAAGATTATGTGTCTTGTTACACATGGTAAGGTTAATCCGCTTATTGGTTCAGCAGGTGTATCTGCGGTTCCTATGGCAGCCAGAGTTTCACAGAAGGTTGGTTCTGAGGCAGATCCTTCTAACTTCCTTCTGATGCATGCTATGGGACCTAACGTTGCCGGTGTTATTGGTACAGCGGTTGCAGCCGGTACATTTATGGCCATGTTTGGCGTTATGTAAAAGGAGGATATTATGGCAGAACAGGTTAAAAAACCTTTAAAGATTACAGAGACAGTTTTGCGTGATGCACATCAGTCTC
>URGC01000112.1 GCA_900547255.1 uncultured Eubacterium sp.
TTTTCTATAGGAATGGGTTCATGGTTTGGATTCGGATTGTGTCAGGGAATGCCGGACAGAATTCCTGTTGTGCAGAAGGATTTCATATTCTCAGCGATTGTTGAGGAATTCGGAGTAATATTTGCTGTGTGCCTGATTCTTATATGTCTTAATAATCTGATTCTTATGATGAATATAGCATCGAGATGTAAAACTTTATTTTACAGGCTTGTCGCTGTGGGATTAGGCGTTACATATGGATTTCAGGTATTCCTCACAGTAGGCGGTGCTATGAAGATGATTCCTATGACAGGAGTTACACTTCCATTTGTAAGTTATGGTGGAAGCTCAATGTTAAGCTCTCTTATTATATTTGCGATTATCAATGGCATGTATAATATGAGACAGGATGAGGTTGATGTGTATGAAAAAGCAAGAAAAGCAAAAAAAGGAAAGTGATATTCTGATGAGCCATAAAAAAGGCTTGAGAAACAGGGAAACGAATGTAATATCATTTATTTTTATAGGACTTTTTCTTCTGATGGCTGGATATCTTGTCTATTTTACAGTGTTTAAGGCAGATTCAGTTGTCAATAATGCGTATAACAAAAGAATTGATGTGCTGTCTGAGAAGGTTGTGCGGGGCAGTATCATGGCTTCTGATGGCACAGTCCTTGCACAGACAAAGACAGATGCAGAGGACAATGAATACAGATATTATCCATTTGGAAAGATGTACTGCCATGTTGTAGGACTTAATATGTCGAAAAGTGGCGTAGAAGGTCAGGCAAATTATGAATTATTATCAACAGATGGGAATATAATTAAAGAGCTGACTAATGAACTAAAGGGACAGAAGAGCACAGGCAATGATGTTGTTACAACAATCAATCCTAAGTTACAGAAGGCGGCATATGATGCACTTGGCAATAATAAAGGGGCAGTTATCGCGATGGAGCCATCTACAGGAAAGATTCTTGCGATGGTGTCAAAACCTGATTTTGACCCTAACAATGCCGATGCTGATTATAACAAATGGCTTTCGTATGACAGCAGTGATTCTGTATTGCTTAACAGGGCTGTCAATGGTCTGTATGCACCGGGTTCTACGTTCAAGGTACTTACTGCACTTGAATTTATAAGGGATTACAGTGACTATGAGCAGTTTGAATATGAGTGTATGGGAAGTGCCTATGTGAATGGAGGAACTACAATTCCATGCGCAGATGAGACTGCCCACGGAGTTGAAAATCTTTCACAGGCGTTTGCCAACTCATGTAATTCATTTTTCTCAACTATAGGTTTTGAACTTAAACTTGATAAATTCAAGCAGCTGTGTGAGAGCTTTGGATTTAATAAAAATCTTGGAACAGGACTGGATGCGGCAATCAGCAGCTTTGCACTTGATTCATCATCAAGCATAAGCGAGATTCAGGAGACATGCATAGGCCAGGGTAAAACTATGGTAAGTCCTATACATAACCTTATGATTATATCTGCGATAGCTAACAAAGGAGTTATGATGAATCCTTATGTAGTTATGCAGGTCCAGTCGGCAGAAGGCAATGTTTTAAAGGTTAACAATCCTGTAATAAAATCAACGGTGTGCACAGAGGATGAGGCGTCATATATTGCATCACTGTGCAGGAGTGTTGTAACAGATGGTACTGCGCCAGCTTTGAAATGGACAAGCTATGAGGCAGCAGGCAAGACTGGCACGGCACAGTATGACAACAGCGGGCTTGCACATTCCTGGTTTGTAGGATTTGCGCCATATGATAATCCTGAGATATCTATATGTGTTATACTTGAGGGTGGATATTCAGGTTCATCATCAACATATGTTGCCAAGGCTGTCCTTGATGCATATTTTAACTGATGTATGCCAAGTAAGGGTTGCCAAGGCTGCCAGTGGGTTGTATAATTAACTTAAGAGGTCGCACCTGATAACAGGAGGAATTGCAATGATAGAGGCAACAAGCTGTGGTGGTGTGGTAATATATAGAGGTAAGATACTTGTTCTCTATAAGAGATATAAGAACAAGTATGAAGGCTGGGTTCTTCCTAAAGGTACAGTTGAAGATGGTGAAACCCATGAACAGACAGCGTTAAGAGAAGTTAAGGAAGAGAGCGGAGCCACTGCTAATATCAGAAAGTATATTGATACAACACATTATAATTTTACAGCTGGTAAAGAGGTTGTTAATAAGTCAGTACTGTGGTATCTGATGTCTTCTGACAGTTATTACAGCAAACCACAGAGAGAAGAATATTTCGAGGATTCTGGATATTATAAGTACAATGAAGCTTTTCATCTGCTTAGATTCTCTAATGAGAGACAGATTCTTGAAAAAGCGTATGCGGAATATGAGATTATGAGAAGGAACAGGAACTGGTGATGGATGCAATTACAGCAATACTTGATGGCAATATCTACAGAGTGGAGGAAAACAGTTCATCACAGATGACAATAGATTCAGATGGTGCATTTGATGAGGTATATAATACAATATCAGATGAATCAGATCTGGATGCTATATTTAACTGGGCATCTGAACAGACAGGCGTGGATGTCAATCTGCTGAAGGCGGTAGCACAGGCAGAGTCAGGATTTGATACTAATGCAGTTTCATCAGGCGGAGCGATGGGAATCATGCAGCTTATGCCTGCAACATGCAGTGATTACGGAGTAACAGACCCGTTTGATGCAAGCCAGAATATACTGGGCGGAGCAAAAGTTTTATCATGGATGCTTGACAGATATGACGGCGATTTGACATTGACACTCGCAGCATATAATTCAGGATATGGTAATGTTGATAAGAATGGCGGAGTTCCACCATTCTCACAGACAACATCATATATTAATAAAGTTAAAAGCATTTATAACAGCTATAATGAATCAGTGTCATCAGAGTTATCTAATAATCTCTACAATCTATATGCGAATGGTTACAACAGGTTTTTGTAATCTGAAATATTAAATAGGGAGAGGTAGTGCTATGAAGGAGAGAATTAAGGTTTATCTTTACAACAAGACAATCAAGGAGATAGATATGACGGATTTTACATATATCTCTGAAGACATTTTTGCAGAAAGAGGGGACATAGTTAAGGTAGAACTTCCAGAAGGGGTGGAAGTGATAGGCAACAATGCATTTGAGAACTGTACTAATCTTGAAGAGGTCATATGCCCTAAGAGCTTAAAGTCAATTGGCGCAGAGGCATTCGTTGACTGCGTTAACTTAAAGAAGATTAATTATGGAAGCGATGTCAAAGTTGATGCGAGTGCATTTAAAGGATGCTATAATCTTTAATGGAATAATAACTGTTTTGAATTTAAGGAAATGGTCTTTTTTAAGACTGTTTCCTTATCTTTTAATCAACGGAATAACTTGACAAATGAGTATGCTTAATATACGATTTTAGTCAGTGAAATTTGTTAACTAGATTTACTACTTGAGAAAGGAATTATTAAAATGGCAGAGAAGAAAACATTTGTTACACTTGAACAGCTTAAGGAAATTGATAAGAAGTATCCAACTCCATATCATCTCTATGATGAGAAGGGTATCAGAGAGAATGCAAAGAGATTATATGATGCATTTTCATGGAACAAGGGATTTAAAGAGTTTTTTGCTGTAAAGGCTACTCCTAATCCATACATTCTTGATATCTTACATGAGATGGGATGCGGTACTGACTGCTCATCTCTTACAGAGCTTATGATGAGCAAGGCATGCGGCTTTAAGTCAGGTGAGATAATGTTTTCATCTAACGATACACCAGAAGAGGAATTTAAGTATGCTAATGATGTCAATGCCATCATCAATCTTGATGATATAACTCATATAGAATTCTTAGAGAAGGCTCTTGATGGCAAGCTTCCTGATACAATCTGCTGCAGATATAATCCAGGCGGAGTATTCAAGCTTGGAACATCAATCATGGACAATCCTGGCGATGCCAAGTATGGAATGACACATGAGCAGATTATCGAGGCATACAAGATTCTTAAGAGCAAGGGTGTTAAGCATTTTGGAATCCATTCATTCCTTGCAAGTAATACAGTATCTAATGAATATTATCCAACACTTGCAAAGATTTTATTTGAGCTTGCTGTTGAGGTTCAGAAGGAAGTTGGAATCAATATAGAATTCATCAACCTTTCAGGTGGTGTTGGTATTGATTACAAGCCAGACCAGCCTAAGAATGATATTGCAGTTATCGGAGAAGGTGTTAAGAAGGTATACTATGAGGTACTTTCACCAGCCGGACTTGACAATATATCTATATATACAGAGCTTGGAAGATTCATGCTTGCACCATATGGCTGCCTTGTAACTAAGGCTATACATGAGAAGCATACCCATAAGGAGTATATTGGTGTTGATGCGTGTGCAGCTAACCTTATGAGACCAGCTATCTATGGTGCATATCACCATATAACAGTTGCTGGCAAGGAGAACGCACCATGTGACCATGTATATGATGTAGTTGGTTCACTTTGCGAGAACTGCGATAAATTTGCTATAGACAGAAAGCTTCCTAAGATAGACAGAGGAGATTATCTTATTATCCATGATGCTGGTGCACACGGATTCTCTATGGGATATAACTATAATGGACGACTTCGTTCAGCAGAGCTGCTTCTCAAGGAAGATGGAAGCGTTGAGATGATAAGAAGAGCAGAGACTCCAAAGGATTACTTTGCGACATTTGATTATACTGATTTCTATAAGAAGTTAGATTTATAATTTAAGATAAGTAACAATTCAGGGTATGAGGTTTGAGATGAAGGATTTAAGTAGCATTGCTTCTGAACTTTCGAGAGGCAAGAATATGGAAGATAACTTTGACAAATATATCAAAGGAATTTCTTCAATGTATAACGCTTTGGGATATATTAAGCTGGCTATGAATTATTACACGGTCTATGATATGAACCGTGATCAGGACGGCTGTAGTGATGAAGTATATGCTGATATGTATAGTGAATTTAATGATATAGTGTCTAAGCTGCTAGCAGGAGAGCTTACAGTTTCATGCATAGAGGATTTCAGACAGCGCATTATTCATGTGATGGACGTTGTTGTGGCTTATATTGACAGATTAAGGATATATGAGCACATTCTTAACAGAATAGAATACAGGTTCAAGGAGACAGAATTCGATTCATCATATTACAACACATACTTTACTAATGATTTGATGCATTACATTTTGTCGGACAGAGACAATGTGGTTATCAACGGAAAGATAGCTAATGTTATCGGACAGCTTCCAGTGAGAATATCCAAGAATACGTTCTTTGAACATATAAGGGAGGCTTTTTCTTTGTATCATGGTGCCCAGAAGGGAACTATTGATGATTTCATGTATTCGTTAAAGACTACATCTTTACTTGAAAAGCCAGAGAATCTTGATGGTATTTTTCCAGAGATGGCAGATATTATACGTGAGCTGGAAGCTGCTGATTATTCAGCAGTTGATAATGATGAATATGACAGGCTGCATAAGCTTCTTGAGGCTGGAGCTGATAAGATGAATGGCTGTGCTGACCGTTTTGTCCTTCTTGCATCAATGGTTAACGATATATATTCAATTGTTTTAAGCAATGAAATGTCTCTTGGGGATAATACAGAGGTTGACCTTGCAAAAGATATTATCGCCCAGATTAATGAGGCAGAGAAAAGTGCAGGTGAAGTTCCGGAAGAACTTCTGGATAAATTTGTTTTATTCGAGGGAAAGCAGGAAAGAATATTAGGTGTAATATCTAATTGTGATTTTATTATTCATGAGTTCCCTGAGAGCCATAAGGCAGAGCTTGAACAATATAACAGAGTACAGGATTTTGAAGTGCTGGGAAAGATTACCAAGCTGCAGTCAGGAAGCGATTTCGTACAGCTTCATGGGGATGAGGACTATAGCATGATTCCAGAGAACTCATATGCAGATGAGGTATGTGAGCAGCTTATAGATGACATGGCTGAGATGTTTGAGAATGTCTCTACACAGATAAGAAGAGCTGTTATGGCGACAGTTTTATCGCAGCTTCCAGTGTTCTTTAACAATACTGAGGATATACAGAGCTATATTAATATTTCACTGATGCAGTGCAGTGATAAGGCAGAGCAGAAAGCTACAGTGGAAATTCTTAAATCTTTAATGGAAGGCTGAGTATGAAGTGGTATCGGAAGTTGTATTTAGGCGAGAATGCTGCTAAATCTAAATATAAAGTTTTTGGCAGAATCAGAAGCAATAAGTTTAGTTTTGACACATATCTTATAACTTTGTCGTCTAATACGGACAATCTCCTTGATATTATCCCGGCTGACATGCTGTTACAGCCATATTTTAAGAAGCATAAAAGCGGCATATATGTGGTTGGACTTGCAGATGGAAAAGATGAAGCATTTATGGTGGTCAGAGACATCATAGATGATGTGTATTCTAATACAGGTGCATTTGACATAAGGGAATACCTTCACTTTGGAACGAGAATGCGCTGATATTGTAGTGGAGTATAATATGAACATGGGGGAGTGTAATGCTTCATATATTACTGTTGATTATTAAAATTATACTTATTATCATAGCTGTTCTTGTCGGACTTGTGCTGGCAGCGTTACTTGCGGTGCTGTTTGTCCCAATCAGATACAGGATTGAGGGACAGTATAATGATATGCGTAAATATGCTTTTGCCAGTTGTTCATGGCTTATGCATATTATATCGATTCAGGCTGGATATGATAAAGATGGCGGTGCGCAGTTTGCTATACGTCTGTTTGGCATCCAGCTTAACAAAGCTAAGACAAAAACGGAAAGTGATGGCAGTTCATCCAGACCATCCGGGTCTGATAAAAAGAAAAAAGACAGTGATAAGAATAAAGTTGAGCATAAGGCTGTGAAAACGGTATTTGAATCAGAGCCTGCTGAAGATAAGAATGTAGAATCTGTTGGGCTTGATAAAGACCAAAAGTCAGAGCCTGAAGCTAATGGGATAGATAAAACTGGTAATGAAGAAACTGGTTTCAAAGAAAAAAGCAGTTTCAAAGATAAAATCAGCTCTATAGCTAAGTTTAAAGATAAATTAAAAAATAAATTCCAGAAAGCCAAAGATAAGGCTATCCACATGAAGGATAACATCAAAGAGACAACGGAAAAAGTGTCTGCTGCGCTTCATAATGATGACTATAAGCAGTTGGCAAAATTTATAAAGAGGCAGGTAATAGAGCTTTTTAAGATTATAAAGCCACGCAAGGGCAGACTGTATGTAAGATTTGGATTTGATGATATAGAGACAACTGGCAAGGCTGCTATGTATCTTGCTGTTCTTTATGGTATAATAGGAGCTGATATTGAGATTATCCCCGATTTCAATGAGAAGATTTTTGAGGGAGAGGCTTATATTAAAGGCAGTATCAGACTGATAGGAGTAGCTGTAATAGCACTCAGGTGCTTCTTTAACACAGAATTCAGAAGATATATATTGAAAAAGTAATGGAGGAGTTAATATGGCAGAGAATAATTTTCAGGAGACGGTAGCATCTTTATTTAAGGGCATGGATTCTTTCATATCAGCCAAGACTGTGGTTGGTGATGCTGTCACAGTTAAGGATACAATTATCCTTCCTTTGGTTGATGTATCATTTGGTGTAGGAGCTGGTGCTTTTGCAGGAGATAAGAAGAATAATGCCGGTGGAGCGATGACAGGAAAGGTGTCACCTAGCGCAGTTCTTGTTATACAGAATGGCACAACCAAGCTTGTTAATATCAAGAATCAGGACACTGTAACCAAGATACTGGACATGGTTCCGGATGTCGTTGATAAGTTCACAGCTAAGATAAATGGCCAGGATGTGACA
>URGC01000113.1 GCA_900547255.1 uncultured Eubacterium sp.
TCATCTCTGAGTGCCACCATGTAAACATCTTTATTCTGTTTCTCATTATGAAAAGTATAGACGATATTATGGCTTTCATTTGCTGCAAACCATTCCACTACCTGCTGTATTTTATCTCTGGATTCCGGATTATGACAATCTAACAGACTTCTTCCAATAAGTTTATCGCCACCTCGCTTTGCATAGCTGATAACAGCTGCCGGATTCATGTAGATAATCTCATGCTTGAGATTGCATATAACAACGGATGCCCTGTCCTGATCAACAATGCTCTTATAAAAACTGACATAGGATTTAAACTTAATCACCTTTTCATTATCTAGCCTCTTTTGAAGTTGTGGTTTCTTTCTTCGATAATAATCGTATATCTCTCCATCAGGTATCCAGATTTGTGCCTCATTTATCTTATCAAGTACAGCTTCAACAATCTGTTCATCTGCCAGTAAATCAGGTACTTTATCATGCTCTGTTATATACTTTTTGTATTCTTCATACACCCAGCCTGTAATCTTATCCTTCTGTTTCATCTTGAGATTACTAAATGTCTTATTCATCTGTAAAAGCTGACCATCTATCTTTTTATGTGTTTTTGTCTTTTTACTTTTTGTCAAATTTCTCCCACCTTTATGTAATTAACAACTTTTGCTAGTATAGCACATGTTTCGCACTTATCTTTTCACATTATAACATCTATCATATTTATCCGCATTAAAAAAGGACGCAGAATCTCTCCCACGTCCTCACATCTATCTGGCTTTATCTTCTCTTACCTTCGATACTTCCTTATGTGCCGCTTCCTGCTTCACCTCATCCACGTCTCTAGCCTCAAATGCATCTGCATTATACTGATACTCCTGTGATTCAGCGACCATAGGTGAATATACAACCTCTGCTTCTACTCGCTCAGCTTCTGCCCTCTCCGGCTCTGTCTGTTCCTGTGCTTTCGCATTCTCCATATGCTTTTCCTTATCAAGCTGCACATTCATAGCCAGATTATCCAGCTTATCAATCGAAGCGTCCAGATGTAGCTCCATTGATACAAGCATCTTTTTCACTGCTTTCATAGGGGCAAGCACTGCCTTTGTAATTGGATGTTTCTGCTCTTTCTGTAAATAATCCACCTCCGATTTGTCAGCAAAAGTGCGGAATGCATTGGCTGCTGTCTGCCCTGCTTCACGAAATCCTTTTGCAAGAAGTGCTGTCTTTGCTATATCCTTATCCGTGGTCTTGATTGCACCTCTTACATTTTCCCGGATATCAAGAAGTCTTTTCTTAATTTCTAAGAACTCCGACACCCTGTATAATGCAGCTCTTCCCTTTGCCTTTGCTTCATCAACTATGCTCTTTGCTGTAGATTTGACCTGTGCTTTCACTTCCAATACCTGTGACTTTATCTGCTCACATCTGACATTAAGTCGCTCCTGTGCTTCTGACAATGCCTTTTTTGCATTATTAACAAGTGTGTCTTCCTGCATTTCTTTGATCTGGTTCTGCATATTGGTGAGTTCTTCCGTCATGGAATCAATCTTTTTCTCCAGTCCATCCACATAGCTGCATATCTCAAATACATCGTTTGCCTGCTCTTTCATGGCATTTTTCTTTAATAATTCGAGAAGTTCTCTTATGACCTCCTCATTGGTAAGTGTATTTCCTGCTTCCATATCCATTCTGTCTCCTTCATTCTATAAGTGGGGCAGCCTTGGCCGCCCCTGTAACTTGATTACTAATTATCGAAAGGGCGTTGCCTCTTTGTCCTTCTCTTTATCGGGATTGCCATGGTGTTTCTCGGCACTCTCCCTCGCCTTTTCGTTGCTCTTATCCTTTGCTTTCTCATATTCTGAGATAATCTCATTATAGAGTTTTTCCCTGAAATCCTTTGTAACCGGATAGCAGACATCCTGATAGATTGGCTTGCCCTGCTCGTCCACCTGCTTTGTCTTATAAGAAGGCATTGATACAAAGATTTTCTCTTTTCCCTGCACGATATTGATGTTATTTACAATGAAACTGTTTTCAAAGTAAATGCGGGCAAGTCCCTTGATGTTACTGCCTTCCCTCTCATAAGGTGTCACAGTTACGGAAAACTCCGGCATTTCCTGTGTACGCTCCTGCTTCTGTGTCTCCTCTTTCTCCGGTTCCTTGATTCTTGCATAGGCATGAAGTATGCTCTACCTTTGATGGATAAGTTGTGTACTGCTTCACATATTCGTTATTATCAATATTGAAGACCTTAAACTCTGCATTTGGTACAAGTACTGTCTGCTTTGTATCGGAATCCTTCTTGATTACACGAAGCTTTGCAGTAAACTCCCTGTCAAGGAATACTCTCCATGTCTGAGGCTTGTCAGGATGGTTCTCGCTGATTTTTACCTCAAATGGCTTGATTGTCTTCATGTTATGCGGAGTCTTTGACTCAACTACCACATAGGTTCCATAAGGAATTGCAATGGAAACTGCATGTCCCTTGTCATCGGATGTGATTGTTGTTGCTCCGTTTTCCCCGATTACCACAGGAGTTGCCTTATCAAAGTCATAACCTCCATCTGCCTTTACAGGTAAAGATGATTTCAAATAAGCTGTAAACTCTGCACCTGCAAGCAGTCCTGCTTCCGTATCATCGCCATTGTCAGATACCTTGATAAGCTGAAATGGCTGCTTGATGACCTGCTCTGCTGAGGTTGTGCTTCTTGATACCTCTGCTACAAGGTCTCCCTCATAGTCGCATACTACATCGTGCTCCTCTTCGTCTAAGAGATACCCCTCTGATGGAGTGATTTCTTTCACATAATAGTTTCCAAGGTAAAGGTTATTGACCTCTGCTTCGCCATTCTTATCTGTTGTAAGTGTTGCTACAAGGTCTCCTGCCTTGAATACGACTCCTGTTGCTCCGTCCGGATGCACGATATCATTTCTCGCATAAAGACCATAAACTGCACCTTCAAGGCTTGCATCTCCCTGGGCTGCTGCCTTGCCTGATTCCTTGTCTACCTTGTAGATATGAATTTTTGCTGTAGTTCTGTCATTTACAAATGTGTGGCTGAATGATGCCTTTGCCTGTGTTTCAGGTAATACATTGAAATTGAAGCTGTAAACATCTTTACTGTTTCTGATATACGCATATGGTGCCTGTGTCTCTTGGATATAATATCCGTTAGAGATTGGCAGATCCACGCTGTAGCTTGCCTTTCCGTCCTCACCTGTAGTTACTGTCTCAAGAGCTGTACCCTTTGTGACAATAACCTGTCCGGCATAGTTTTTGATGTCATTTCCGGCATAAAGTGTGTACTTGCCACCATCAAGAGGGTTCTCTGTGTCAGAGTCCTTCTTTACGACAGATACATCCGCTTTCTGTCTTGTATTCTCAATCGTAGTTGATTCATACTGTACTGTCACAGTCTGATCCTTATACTCAACTGCTACTGTCTGAGGTGTGGTATTGATTGTATACCCGTCAATGCTCTTAATCTCAGTTACCACATAAGTTCCAAGATGAAGGTCAGATAATACCACCTGTCCGTCAGTTCCTGTTGTAAGGCTTTCTGCCACAACATCGCCAGCACTATACACCTTTGTACCATCTGCCTTATAGATATCTGCTCCAGCAGTTACCTTAAAGGTTGCTCCGGAAAGCTTCTTTTTCTCATAAGTGAAATTGCTTCCATTCCATGAGCTAAGCACCTCACCCTCTTTATAGATTGTGATTGCTCCAAGCTGCTCTTTATCTGTTGCAGAGATTCCCGTTGTCTGTCCTGCTTTTACAGTAAGTGTATGAACTGTACCGGAAAGGACATATCCCTTTGGTGCGGTAATCTCTTTTACATAATAAGTGCCTGCGACAAGTGCAGCTGACTTTGCATATCCGTTTCCATCTGTTGTCATGGTCTGTACTCTGTTTGTGCATCCGCTGTCAGAATAGATTCCATAAACTGCTCCGGAAAGCTTCACTCCGCTTGACTCATCTGTCTTTGTAAGCTCACCATATCCGATGTTCTCTGTCTTGATCTTGATATAGGCTTTGATAGGATCTGCTGTCGGTCTTTCAGAAATAAACTCCTGATATCCGCTCTTTCCTGTAAGCCAGAATACACAGCTTGATGTTGTCTCAACCTTGCCAGCATTGGATGTGAATGTTCCTGTTGTAGCTGTGGTATTCACGCTCGTTGAAGAGATTGTAATACTGTTGCCATTCTTATCAACAGAATATCCGCTGATGCCAAAATCAAAGTCTGATAAGACACCATTGCTGTCAGATAATGTTGTTTCAAATCTCTGACTTCCCTCATTCCACTTCAACTCATAAGTTGGTGCCTCACTGGTTCTGCGTGATGCAAAACTTGGAAGCGTTGCATTGTAGGAACTGCTGATATTGTCTCTGAGCCTCTCATAATAGCTGTATGAAGAATCAGGACTTGGTGCTGTGTTACAGAGCTTTCTTGCTGCTGAATCACCGCTTCCGGTTCCAAAGATATCTGCTACAATAACCCATACCATTGCCTGAGTTGCGATATACTCATCGCACTGGCTGTTGCTTGGTGCCGCCTTTTGTGTACTGTTAAACCCATAATAAAGGCAGTAACTTAAAAGCTTTCTCTGCTGTGCTGACATTGATGTGCTCGCATCATCGTAGCTGTTCATAAGCTGACCGCCATCTGCCTTCAATCCGAAATTCATACAATACGCCGAATTTCCGTCAAGAATTGAATACAGAATCTTGCCATGATTAAATCCGGGCTTTAGCTCACTTACTTCTCCGGAATTTTTGACTGACGCATTCCAGAACGCAATATTTGCCTGCGGACTGGCTGCAAATGCTGTTGTACCATTCGCAAAGAGTGTTCCAACCAGTGTGAGCATAGCCATAAATCCTGCCATAAAACGCTTTAGTTTCTGTTTCATGTGCTCTTTCCTCCTTAATTTACGCATAAAAAAAGAAAGACATAAGTTTATGGCTTACATCTTTCTTCCTTCTGCTTCTATTCGTTTTTATTTATCTGTGACATCGAAACTCGTAATAGTCTGTGCCGCCTGTCGTGTAAACTCCATCATAACTGATGTAGAATACCGGATCTGTTTCCAAAAGTAACATACTTGCAATATATTCTGCGATTGCATCCTCAGAGGATAACCGCTGTCCATCAATGGTACTTGCTTTGTTGAGGTCTGTCTCTACAAACACACTATAATAAGAGCCTTCCATACCATCGTAAGGATAATACTCATTGTACTCTTCCTGCGTGATACTGCCATCATTCAAATGATTCTGTAAATTCTGCTGTGTGGTAATCATCCCTCCTGCCTGACACTTTGCTGTTGCAAGTGACACAACATTCTGTGGACTGTATGCCACGGATGCAGGCTGTGGATTGCTCACATTGTCTTTCGGACTGTCTGTAGTCTGACCACCATTACCTGCATTACTCTGATTTCCGCCAGCTTTCTCATTATCATTTACTGAAGCTTTCTGTTCCGGCTCGTCATTCTGCTTTGGCTTTTCTTCCTGCCTTGAAGCAGTTTCATTATCAGCGGACCGGTTATCTTCCTTATCATTCTTCTCTTCTGAATCTTTAACCTCGGCAATATCTTTCTCTGTCTCTTCACTTCCAGCTTCGGTTGTGACCTCTGTGACAGCTTCCGTTGCCATTTCTGCTTCTTCAGTTGGCTTTACGCTTTCCGTCTGTTTCTCTGTCTGATTATCAGCCTTTTCCTTACCACCATTACAGGCAGCCATTGAAAAGACCAGTACTGCGGATAATAAGATAATACTTATCTTCTTCATAGTAATCGCCCATCCCTTCTCCGCAAGAGGGACGGGCTTTGTGTTCCGTGCCATCCACCCTTGCGGTGAACTATTTATCTGTAATGCACGGGACACATAGGACTGTCCCGTATTCTGTGCATCTTAAACTCCTTTCATTATACCAGCTCTCTTATTTTAAAGAAATACTGCATAAGTCTTCTGTTTTTCTTATAATTTAAGAATAAACCCTTTACCTGCATATGCTCACCTCCTCTCAGAATGTGCCCATTCTTACGAATGAAAGAAATATCCTTGCCACCATAGCGAATAGAAGAAGAATTATTCTGGCAAGTCCTAAGACCAGCTTCAACGCTCCAAGAATTATCCTTAATATCCACTTGAGTATCTCTAAAATCACTGTTCCTACGGCTCCCATAACTCTTCTCATAATAATCAGTCTCCTTTCGACATCCATCCCATTGCAAGTCCTGCAACATCTGCATCGTCCATAACATCTTCTGTAGGTTCTTGTGCTTCACTATTGGCTGCCTGCATTATTACCGGCTGACCAACATTCATCCCGGATATCACTCCGCCTAACAGCCTTATGACCTCTTTCCTAGCCTCATTGGTTGCTGCTTCAATGACTTCTTCCTTAATGTCATCAATATCTTCTGACCGGATATATTCAGCCCTCTCTTTTTCCTTCTTCTTGATAACAAAGGTTTCTTTTCCATAATTATCAATGTAAAACTGAATCGCATCTATGATGAACTGATTCTTAGATTTGAAAATCTTCGGATCAAGGTTCTGAATCACATCATTGATTTTCACATGCTGAGGATTGCTCATGTTGAGGCGGACAGAAGTTTTTACTTCATATTCAAGTCTTCTTCCCATCATCTGCCTCCTTATGATAATCGCCTAGTGCTTTTAAGTCCCATCATGGCAAGCTGCTCATATCCTCTTGCATTTGCCTTTACATCAAGGTTATAGGAAATGTTCTTGGCATCGTGGCTCCCAAAGTTTTTCATCACAACTGCCCCGCCACCGACAAATACAATCGGTGTAGTCTTTAAGTTATACCCAAACTCACGGATTGAGTTATATACCTTATCAACAAAATCCTCTATCTCTGCCTTGATAATGGCAAAGTATTCATCATCAATATCTGACCTGCCATATCGCATGATGTTCTGTATCTCTGACTCGTCTACCTCTCCGTTAAGCTGTCTTACACACTGCTCATTGATAGAACGCATACAGGTAATAAGACCTTTTGGAATCGTCACACACTTTGATTCATCCGGTGACTTGTTGATTACCGGCATAATGTCGATTGTCCAGCTTCCAATATCTACTATCAGTGTTTTCTTTGCCATAGCAGGAATCTTGTCCACTACTGCTGCATAGCACTGAGGAAATACTGCCACATCATCAATTTCAATATGATATGACTCATTCTCATATTTGAAGCTTACACGCTTATTCTTTGTCAGGTACTTGATAAAATCATTCTTCTCTGCTCCAAATCTTGTAAGTGGAAGTCCTACAGCAAGAAATACCTTTGCCTCTGCAAGACCTCTTCTTTTAAGTTCCTTAGCAACTGCTGCAAGAGTGAGAAGATAAAAGCTGTCATCTTCGACCTTTGTATCCTTTACTTCCTGCCTCACAGTTCCAACCTTATAGAACTTTCCTTCATACTCAAGTACATCGCCGAAAAGTGCCGGAGTTGTTGTAATCTCCTTAACACCTGTGACAAATACCTGAGAGATTGTTTTCATCATTGACCAGCCATGATCAATGCCGATTACTTCTAACTTGTTATTCATGTGTTTTGCACATCCTTTCTTCTTAAACAGCCACTTGAACATCTTAACCACCTACTTTCCTATCAGCTTTCGCATACAAGGAAAACAATAACCATTCCCCCGATAATACGGACAACCGACACATTCCGCTGGAAGCTTCTGTTCTTTTTTCTTAGATGGCTTACAACATGTTCCATTGGCACATCTGTTGTTATGTCCCCAGAAGAATCTACAATGCATA
>URGC01000114.1 GCA_900547255.1 uncultured Eubacterium sp.
CAGTCACAGTATTTGTAGGACCTTGTATAGCAAAGAAGGATGAAGTCAGGGATAAATCAATACAGGGCAATGCAGATTATGCACTTACAATCGGTGAGTTCCGTTCACTTATGAGAGCCAAGAAGGTTGTATTTGAGGCAGAAGAGAATGATACACAGCAGGCAAGTATATATGGCAAGAGATTTGGTAACGGTGGTGGTGTTACAGCGGCTGTTCTCAAGTCTATGGAGGAAGTTGGATTTGATACTGCTGATATCAAGGTTGAGAAATGTTCAGGCGCAGATGAATGTAAGAAGGCACTTCTTCTTATGAAGGCAGGCAAGCTTCCTGTAGACTTTATAGAAGGCATGATGTGCGAGGGCGGCTGTGTAGGCGGTCCAAGCCAGCATAAGACTGAGATGGCATTTAAGAAGGACAGAGATATGCTTATCGCAGAGGCTGATGAGAGAGGCGTAAGAGAGAATCTTTCTCATGTCGATACTGATTCATTCAAGATGCACAGATAAGTTGCATTTTGTTAATAAATATACCGCAGGATGCCGGTTGTGTTGATATAATTAATTGGAAGACAGGTAATTGTAATGAAGTTTAATGGCGTAGAAAAGGTGCATGAGGGTGCGTTTATTGACAGATACAATCTCATGTATACAACAGAGGACAACAAAAAGAAGGTTTATGAGATAATAAGCCGTGACAAGAATATTGCCACAGAGGAGCAGCTCCACAATCCTCATACGGATGGCGTGGTTATAGTTGCCACTGACGAGGCAGGAGACAGAATACTTCTCAACAAGGAGTTCCGCATGTCGGTTGATGATTATGTATACAATTTCCCGGCAGGGCTTATTGACCCCGGCGAGACACCGGAGGTTGCTGCGGCAAGGGAATTAAGAGAAGAGACTGGGCTTACATTGTTATCTGTTAATGATAAGCTCTATGACAGTTATAGTGCAATCGGCTTTTCTAATGAGACTAATGCGGTTATTATCGGTAAGGCTGGTGGAACATTTAAGCCAAGTACGTCAACGGTTGAAGAGATAGAGGCTGCGTGGTACACAAGGCAGCAGGTAAAGGAGCTTTTAAGAGACAGGCATTTTGCAGCCAGAACACAGGCATTCTGCTATATGTGGGCTGTTGGGATGAAGTAGATGCTTATAAATGCGGATTTAATCAGAGAGGTAATGCAAATGGTAGAGGTTAAACAGAAAGCTTATGAGTCATCAAGCGGAAGATGTGATATTCATGTGGTAGTCTGGATGCCAGATAGTGATAAGTATGATAAACCTGTGGGGGTTATCCAGATTGCACATGGCATGATTGACCATATTGAAAGATTTAATGAGATGGCGATGTATTTTGCAAACCGTGGATATGTAGTTGCCGGCAATGACCATCTTGGACATGGTGATTCAGTTGCATCTAAAGATGACTGGGGATATTTTGACGATTCAGTTTCGCCAGATGAATCAGCTATGTATCTTATACTTGATATGCACAGGCTTACAAGAATCATGAAGAAGAAGTTTCCAGAGCTTCCATATATTATTATGGGACACAGCATGGGTTCATACATGCTTAGAAGATATCTTATGAAGTATGGCAGTGATGTTGATGCGGCAGTTATTCTTGGAACGGGCAATCAGTCTATGGCAGTTGTTGAGGCAGGAATACTTGCTGCCAAAGCTGTGCTTAGAGCTAAGGGTGACAGATACAGAAGTAAAGCATTGTCTAAGCTCATGTTTGGAATATACAATGCAGGGATTGACAGCCCTAAGAGCGCTAATGCGTGGATTTCAAGAGATGAGGCGATAGTTGATGCGTATGATTCAGATGAGAAATGTTCATTTATGTTCACACCTAATGCTTATCTTGGATTCCTTAACATCATAAAATATGATATTCAGGAGAAAAATGTTGCTAAAACCCCGGCAGGACTGCCAGTGCTTTTTGCATCTGGTCTTGCTGATCCTGTTGGCAATTATGGCAAAGATGTCAAGAAAGCTTATATGATGTATACAAGACATCTCAATGATGTGGAGTTAAGATTGTATGAGGATTGCAGACATGAGCTTCATAACGAGCAGAACAGGGATGAGATATTCGAGGATATCTATGACTGGATAAAGGAACATGTTTAATATGCAGAAATATAAAAAGCCAGATGCTGTTATTCACAGTGTCTGGCTTTCAATATATTCTTTAATTTTATCAAGTGTATCAAAATGTGCCAAAGCCCACATTAGCTTCATGACAAGTGCTTCGGTTGTCATATTGCCACCGCTTATTATATCCTGATTTGCAAGAGTACGGCCAACTTCGTAGATGTTAAGATTAATCCCTTCGTACAGGCATTGTGTTGTTATTACAACAGCTATGCCGGCATCAATCAGCTCATGTATCTTAGCAATCATGTCACTTCCAGAATTAGGAATTCCACCTATGCCAAAACTTTCAATAATAACTCCTTTATAGTGGGACTTGATATAATCCATGATATCTGTTCCCATTCCAGGGAATATCTTTAATACCATAATATCACTGCATAATCTTGTATCGACACTAAGTTGCAGGGTATCAGAGCTGCTTCTGGCAGACGATTTGGTGTCAGAACATCTGGTTATAACTCCGTTTTCAATCAATGCTGTATATGGAGCATTGACACTTATGAATGCATCAAAACCAATGGTTCTTATTTTCATGGCATGGGTTCCGTTGATTAATTTTCCATTAAATGCAATATATATTCCATTGAAATCATCACATGCACATAAAAATGCATCGTACAGATTATTGATTGCATCAGTATTATCGGCTTCGATAGGAAGCTGTGAGCCCGTTAATATAACAGGCTTTGTGAGATTGCTTATCATATAAGATAAACCTGCGGCGGTATAAGCCATGGTATCTGTACCGTGTGTGACCACAAATCCATCATATCTGCTATAGTTATCAGCTATTGAATCAGCAATAGCTGCCATGAGCTGCGGTGACATATTAGAACTGTCAACATTCATTATTGATATGCAGTCAAGGTTGCATATGTGATTAATCTTAGGAACATAAGACACCAGACGATTGATGTCAACCGCTGGTGTCAGACCATTATCTGATTGGGAAGAGGCTATTGTGCCGCCTGTTGCAATTAGCAATATATTCTTCATATATACAGACCTTTCGGATTATAATTATTTTACAAGTGGAAGGATAGTTTCATACTTAGGCATATAACCGATTCCCATAGTGTAAGAACCAGTGTGGCATCCTGTTATCATGCCTACTCGTGTTCTGTAATCTTCCCTGTTCTCTACACATACAATATTCATATCGGCTTCGAGTCTGTTGCGCAGGTCGTCACATTCTTCCTTGCCATTAGCTGTCTCAACAGAGAAATCATATGTTGAAGGATCAATATTGTTATTCTTAAAATGCTTTTTAACACCTTCAAGCACGCCTGTTACAGATTTTTTACGTGTTCTTGTAATACCAGATATGCTGATTTCGCCATTGCTCATGTAAAGTACAGGGCGGATGTTGAGTGCACCTGTGATAATAGATGCAACTTTGCCTATACGTCCACCTTTCTTGAGGTAATCAAGACCTTCAATTACAAAATACACGGTTCCCATAGTAGTCATCTTTTCAAGGGCTTTAACAGCATCCTTGTAGTCAACGCCGTCTCTGTTCATTCTCATTGCCTCGTATACAAGAAGCCCCTGTGCGCCAGAGTTAAGCTGAGAATTTAAGACTGTAATCTTAGCATCAGGATAATCTTCCTTAATCTGCTCGGCTGCCATGTTGGCAGAATTGAATGAACCACTGAAGAGAGTAGATATAGTGATTGATATGATAGGTGTTCCTTCTTTTACATATGGAAGAAAGAAATCAATGTAGTCCTGTACACTAGGCATAGAAGTCTTAGGATAAACCTTCTCACTTGTCATCTTCTTGTAGAAATCATCTGTGCTTAATTCAAATATATCTTTCTGATAGTGTTCTCCATCAAATGAAACATATAAAGGAACAAGTGTAACGCCGACAGACTCGGCATATTCGCGTGTAAAATCACAAGGTGTATCACTAAATATCTTAAACATAAAAATCTCTCCGTAATCAAATTATTATAATTTATTGTACATAATGACATGAATGTCTATATTTCAATATTGATAATATATCACATAGTTTTGAAAACCACAATATATAATCTGCAATATTTATAATTTGCTTATCAATTTCAGATGTAAAAAAATAATACAGAAAATTTAAAATATATACTTGACTAAAATAAAAACGTGAGTTAATATATACATACATTAGTATACTAATAAACAAAACTTACTTTTACAGATATTCTTGCCATCTGCTTTAGTTAACGGAGCAGATAGTGTCATTGGCATAGGTACTTACTTATCAGCTTTACATCGATATGCCGTTTTTCACATTTTTACATTTTTGATGACAGGGCAGGGCTTTTTACGCTCATACAAAAGCTTTTGCCACAGCATCATATTATTGATTTACAAGGAGGAAGTATGGTTACAAGAAGGTTAAAAGTTGCTGGTGCATATGCACTTGGCGCGTTATTTGCAATATTAATGATTGCGGTAAGCGTTATGGCACAGACAATAATTGATATGAAGGGCGGCAGGATTGCAGATGGCATAGAGCTGCCTTTTGGAGCGGAGACTATGTATGCGATGGCAGATACACAGAGTGTGACAGCACCAGTTATTGATGCACTGGGCATTGAAGGCATTACTGATAATGTCAAAGCTGGCGGCAGATTCAGGGTGGCTGTTGTGTTAAAAGATTACAATAAATCCATAAAGGGTGCTGGAATAGTGCTTAAGAATCCAGATACTGGCAGTATGATAAGCGCTGGAGGTGATAATACTGCTCTTACGGATGGAAAGTATATAGATGTTGTGGTTCCAGAATATGCGCAGGGTGGAGTATATGTGGTTGACAGAGTTGTATTGATGGATTCCGATATGAAGACACACATTTATTATAATCCGGATATCTATAATTCGGACTACATTTCAGATACTAAGACTGCACTTACAGATAACCAGAAAAAGCTGTCGGTGACGGTTGTGTCTGATAAAAAGGATAACAGTGCGCCTAAGCTTTATTCCTATGAGATTGAGAAAAATTCTGCAAGTGCAGGCGAGGAGATAATGTTTGCTGTTGAAGCGGAGGATGTCTTAGAAGTTGTAAAGGATGTCTACAATAATGATGTGGTTTACAGTGGTTCAGGACTTGGTTCTTTGAAGGTCAACTGGGAAAGACAGCAGAATGAATCAGAGAAGACATCACTGCTTGGAAGATATTCATTCGTTATAGAGACAGCATTTGCAGATCTTAAACAGAATAACAATGTGTATTATGGAACATTCAGAATACCTTCTTCATATGCGGCGGGGAAATATATGATTAAGAATATAGAGATAGAGGACAAGGCTGGCAATAAATCTGTATATGTTAATCCAGATGTTGACCAGTGGAACAGCCTGTATGGCAATACAGATAACAGGAATAAACTGCCAGATTCAGTGTGTGGTACATATCTTAATATCACAGATGGAAAGGAAAAGGGTACGGACATAAAGAACAGCCAGCAGACAACAGCTTCAGTTATAGGGATTGGTTCTTCAGTTGTTGAGAGATTTGAATTAAATTCATTTGGCAGGATGGCGGCACATGTCATAGTTACATCGGCGGATGAGTCCGAGATTATGGGAAATTTAGATGATGATACTAAGACATATGCAAAGCAGAATTTCAGATTTGCTGCAACTGCGGATTCCAATGTAATAGGTGACGATAATAAGCTGTCAGTTAACAGAGTTGTGAATGGTGATGAATATGATAATGCCAGACGTCTTGTTAAGAATAAGTCTTCAAAGAGCGTGGTATTTGACATAGATATTCTTGATGGGAATGAACAGTCAGTACAGCCGGCAGGACTTGTGTCTATAACAGCAGATATTCCAGATGGATTTAATAAAGATAAAGTGTCAGTATACAGAATGTCAGATGACGGCAAGACATGTTACAGAATTGACAGTACTGTTAGTGGCGATAAAGTTATATTTGATACAGATCATTTCAGCATATTCGTGATAGCACAGGATACAGATGGCACAGCTATGGTGTCACAGGCTCCAAGAACTGCTGATGAAGCTCCGCTTGCAGCACTTGGATTTGTTGTGGCATCTGCAATGATGGCAATTGTCATTAATATTAAAAAATCGAAACAAATTAAAATAAATTAAAATAAATTAACAGTTTTTATGGAATCCTATATAATTATATGTTACAATAAAGTCAAATTTGGCAAATGGGGGAAACGTATGAAAGTAACAGCTTTTTTGACAGATGGATTTGAGACAGTTGAAGCATTAGCAGTAATTGACATATTAAGAAGAGCGGATATTGAGGTACAGACAGTTTCAATTACTGGTGATCATAAGGTAAAGAGTGCGCAGAATATATATGTATACGCAGACAAGCTTTTTGATGAGGCTGAGGTCAACGCAGAAGATGTGCTTTTTTTACCGGGAGGACCTGGACACAAATCATATCTGGAGTCACAGAAGCTTCTTGATATGTTAAAGTCACATGACAAAGCAGGTGGAAGAATAGCGGCAATATGTGCTGCACCAAGCATACTTGGACGACTTGGACTTCTTGATGGCAAGAAGGCTATGTGTTTTCCGGGATTTGAACAGTATCTTACAGGTGCGGACATAGTTACAGCCCCAGCAAGAGTTGTTACAGACGGCAATATAACAACATCGAGAGGAATGGGCACATCAATAGATTTGGGACTTGAGCTTGTAAGGCTTCTTGCAGGAGCAGAGGCGGCTGACTCTCTTGCTGTATCGACACAGTATAAGTAATATTAGATATACGGGGTTTTATAATGAGTGATGAATATATGAATAATGATGAAGAACTGCAGGAACGCATAGCAAAGCGCAAGAAGAAAGCTCTTGAGATAAGAAGACAGCGTGAGCGCCAGTTAAGACTGATTAAGAGACGTGTGGCACTCTGCATATGCAGTATTATTGCTATAGCATTTGTTTTTATTGGAATTTCGGCAGGAATTAAAGCTTTAAAAGGCGGAATATCTTCGCATATAGCAGACAATAATGTTGATGAGGTTGCGGCAGCAGCCGAGGAACCAGAGACAGAGGAAGCTAAGAAGACATATCCATATCCTGTGACAAGCAGCTCATATAAAGAGATTACAGATTCCAGTGTAAGAATACCATATGTGGCTCTTTTATCAGTTGAGGATAATGAGATTATAGCGGGACGTGAGCCTGATTCTAAGATATATCCGGCATCAATGACAAAGGTTATGACATTGCTTGTTGCTGTTGAGAATATTAATGACCTTGACAATTCATATTACACATTTAAGTTTGATGAGCTTAACAAGCTTTATCTTGATGAGGCATCTGTGGCAGGATTTCTTGTTGATGAGAAAGTATCTGCAAGAGAGATGCTTTACGGACTTGTGCTTCCATCAGGAGCAGATGCGGCAGTCGGACTTGCTAATCTTGTCGCTGGCTCAGAGGAAGAATTTGCCAAGCTTAT